>JAZNTF010000268.1:0-3347 GCA_045591625.1 Candidatus Fimenecus sp. | reverse complement strand
CATCATAGCAGGAGTTTCATATTCTTTATTATGTGAAACAGTGCCCGTTGTAACATCATATTTTTCCCATAATTTTCCGGTTTCTTCAAAGACTTTTTCCACTAAACGCTTATATTTTTCAGCGATGCGAAGTGCTTCCTTACGATAGCCGTAACGCAAAAGCCCATGCACAATAACATATTGCAAGCAAGCCCATCCGTTAGGGTAATCCCACTGCAGACCGTATAAATCCTCTCTTTTTTCACAGCAAGCCACACCGAACTCTGCTTCGATTTCAGATAATAATTCTACCGTGCGTTCAGCCTCTTCTTTAGTGCATACACCTGAAAATAACGGATAAAACTGTGCAGCCGATATAATATCAGCTTGTTTTCCTGTTTCAAAATTATAATCACAGAAAGCCCCCGATTTATCGTCCCATAAAAGCTTTGTCATCATCTCTCGTCTGCTATTTGATTTTTCATTCCACATTGCCTCGCATCCGTTTTTAAGCTCGGCAGAAAAAAACGCCATATCACTTTCCATACCAAACAGCAAAGAATTCAGATCCACCCAAGCATAATTATAACAGTCAAGCCCCATACGGCTATTGCAATCCCAACCACTTTCAGCAAAGGAATACATAGCCTGACCATATTTTTCTGCAACAGTTTCATCATAGGGCTTTTCGATATTGAAGCGATTGCATAAAAGTCCGCAAAAGCTCATCAGCTCCTCACGGTTAAAGTTTCCGTAATATCGGTTAAGACCGCAGGGAGTCTGTCTTTCACTTTCCCAGAATTCATACTCTTTTTCAAGGGCTTTGTAGCATTCATCAAGCCACTTGTTATCCTTCGTCTGCTCATAAATGCAACGAACCATCTGAGAGAGAAATGGAGGTTGTGAACGAGAAAGATAATATGTACGGTTACCATTAGGCATAAACCCGAATTTGTTTATGAGATAGCACATATTATCAACATTGTTTTTTGCCTGTGCCAAGCGTCCTGATTTAATCAGACCAACATTTGTGAAATAAACATCCCAATAATACATTTCCTGAAAAGCACCTTCACAGCAAGGCACAGTGTATGGTTTTGGCAAACCAATCAGGGTATCATTATCGTCTGTAAAAAAGCGAGTGGTATTGTCCCAGTTGGCTTCGATATATTCTTTAACGTTCATAAATTCCACCTGCACAAAGCATATTTGTCGAGTTGATTATATATTCAAAAAATCTTTTCTATAATTAACACCAAAAAATTCTGCAAGTTCTATCATTTCTTCATCCTTGATAGTGTTTATTCTTGGCAAATGTGCTGTCAGCATATAAATTTGTGCAGCTTTTTCTACAGTTTCAATAAGTCCAAAAGTCTCGTCCATTGTTTTTCCGGCACCATAAATGCCGTGCATACCCCATACAACAAGTCTGAACTCTTCCATTTTCTTTGCTGTTGCTTCACCGATTTCGTTTGTACCACAAAGCATCCAAGGAAGAACGCCCACACCATCAGGGAAAACAACAATACATTCAGTACACATCTCCCAAAGCGTATGAGTAAAATTCTTTTCATCAAGCTCGTGCACATAGTTCATTGCAAGAGTGTGGGTTGGATGTGTATGCATTATAACTCTGTTTTCAGGGTCAACCTTAAGTCTTGCCATATGGCTCATAAGATGTGCAGGAAGCTCACTTGTAAACTTACTGTTATCTTTATATCCCCAAAGAAGCTCTGCTGTTGTGCCGTCTTTAGCAATACGGATGATGCCAAGGTTTGTTTCTGGGTCACTTTCCACATTTTTAAAATATTTTCCTGTACCTGTAACAATGAAAATCTTACCGATAAGGTCAGTTGCATCAAAGCCTGTAGGGATTGTACGGATAACATTATCTATATCAAGATACTCTTTAACTTCATTTTCATCAAGCATATAACTGATGTTACCACCATTTCTCTCATCCCAACCAAGACGATACATATTGGCAGTAGTCTTTTTCATTTCTTCCACAAAAGGGGCAGTTAAAATATCTTTCATACTCTTTTCACCAGAACTTCCTGTTCATATTTTTTTATTTCTGCAAGATAATCTGTGGTCACATTTTCTCTTGCAAGATATTCATTCCACACATCACCAAACGGTGCCGTTTTCATTTCTTCCTGAAGATACATTATCTCTGTAAAGTTACTTTCATTCTGCAACTCTTTCATTTTTTCATCAGGCTGTAAAAGTGCAAACAACAAAGCCTTTTGCACACTTCTTACACCTGTTACCCATGCAGAAATACGATTGATTGATGCATCAAAATAGTCTGTTGCAATAAATACTTTGTCAATAGCATTATTCCTTACGATTTCTTTTGCAATCTCCTTTGTTTCGTCATCAAATATAACAACATGGTCTGAGTCCCAACGAACTGCTCTTGTTACATGAAGTGCAATTTTTTCATTAAAGAGGAGAAGTGACGAAATCTTATCACTAACCATTTCAGTAGGATGATAGTGTCCGTTATCCATAAGAGGAGTAATGCCCTTATAACTTGAATATGAAAGGCAAAATTCTGCAGAGCCTACTGTATAGCTTTCAAGACCAATACCAAAAACCTTTGATTCAAGAGTTACATATACCTTTTCTTTGTTGTAAGGTGTATCAAGAATTTCATCAAGGCTCTTTTTGAATCTCATTCTCGGCGTTAATCTGTCAGCCGGAATATCCTTGTAGCCGTCAGGAATCCAGATATTCATAACACAAGGTATCCCTGTTTCTTCAACGAAATATTCAGCAATTTTAAGACAAGCCTTACCATGATTTACCCAATATGTACGAACATCTTCATCAGGTGATGAAAGAGTAAGATTATCCTTTACCATAGGATGTGAAAAGAATGTCGGATTAAAATCTATACCCATATTTCTTTCTTTTGCAAAGTCCACCCATTTCTTAAAATGCTTTGGCTCGATTTTATCTCTACCAACAACTTCGTCGTCTTCAAAAATGGCATAACTTGCGTGAAGATTTAATTTCTTTTTGCCCGGTATAAGTGAAAAAGCCTTATCATAGTCTGCCATAAGTTCTTCAGGCATTCTTGCCTTCCCGAGATAATTACCTGTTGTCTGAATACCTCCTGAAAGAGCTTCTTTACTGTCAAAACCTATTACATCGTCACCTTGCCAACAATGAACTGAAATACATATATTTTTAAGAGTTTCAAGTGCTTTTTCAGTATCAATGCCATAGTGTGCATATATTTCTTTAGCTTCGTTATATCTGTTCATCATTCTGTCTTCTCCACATCAAAAATTTCATTGGTAAAAATCGTTTTTGCATAAACTCTGCAAAAGGTAGTAATCATTAATTTTATTTTTATC
>JAZNTF010000267.1:0-10533 GCA_045591625.1 Candidatus Fimenecus sp. | reverse complement strand
ATTGTAAATGTAGGGGCAGGTAAATCTCACCTACCGGTTCGGTCGGTGCTTCTGCTTCGCAGAGGTGTCCACAGGACACCCGCACCCGTGCCTGCCCGATAGTTTATATGTTCTTTGCGGTCGGGCACAGAGACCCGACCCCACAAGGTTTCTGGAACATATCAAGTATCCCGACAAACTCCGATTTGTTGTATTAATATAATTTAAAAATATAACAGATTACCCCGTAAATCACCGCTGCGAACGTTCCGTATGCGATTACAGGACCGGCAATTTTGAAGATGTTTGCACCTGTACCCATAATAATTCCCTCGGATTTGAATTCAAGTGCAGGTGATACAACTGAATTGGCAAAGCCAGTTATGGGTACAATAGTTCCTGCGCCTGCATGCTTTGCGATTTTGTCAAAAACGCCTATTCCTGTGAGGATTGCGGCTATGATAATTAATACAGATGGTGTCAACGCTTTTACAACATCTTCAGAAAAATCAAGTTTTTCAAAACCCCAATTGAGGAATTCGCCAAAAGTGCAGATTGCTCCGCCGAAAATAAATGCTTTAATACAATTTTTAATTTTTGGTGAAGGCGGAGAAGCCTTCTCGGCCATTTTTTCATATTCGTTATTTGTTGTGGACATAAAATCACTTCCGTTCAATAATATTTTTTACGGATTTTCGTTTTTTATTATAGTAATTTTTGAATGTTTGAAAAAATATCTTTTTTGTGATAATATATAAATCAATAAACTTCAGGAGGGATTTTATGGTCGGTTATATTGATGTCGGCGGAGGAATGCGCGGCGTTTATGGTGCCGGTGTTCTTGACCGATTTTTTGACGATAATATAAATTTCTCTTGTTATATCGGTGTTTCGGCAGGGTCAGCAAACATTATCTCACATTTGGGAGGTCATAAAGAGAGAACATTAAGATTTTATAGGGATTATTCCTATCATCAAGAGTATATGGGCTTAAATAACATGGTGAAAAAGGGGTCATATCTCAATCTGGATTATATTTATTCAACTTTGACCGACGAAGGTGGTCTTGACCCTTTAAATTATGATGTTTTAGAAGAAAATAAGGCGGATTTTTATATTGTAGCTACGGATTCAATGACAGGAAATTCTCATTTTTTTGATAAGAAAAGTATTAAACGAAATGACTGTACATCAATAAAAGCATCCTGTAGTATTCCTTTGTTTTGTCCACCGAGAAGCAGTGGTGGCAGAGAATATTTTGATGGTGGAGTCTCAAACCCTATTCCTGTTAGAAAAGCGTTGGAATTAGGGTGCGATAAGATTGTTGTAACTCTTACTTTATCAAAAGACTTCAGAAAAAAGCACAAGTTTCCCAAATGGCTGTATCCCATAGTGATAAGGAAATACCCTGCTATTGCTACAAAGCTTTATGATATGATTGACAAATATAATGAGGATGTGGAATACTTAACAGAACTTGAAAAACAGGGAAGAGTTCTGATTTTATCACCCGACGATTGTTGTGGTATAACCACATTGAAAAGAACAAGAGAAGGCCTTGAGAAGCTTTATCAAAAAGGCTATGAGGACGCACGTAGAGTGAAGGAATTTTTGTCATTATAGGAGAATGCATGTGAATAAACAAAGTTCCAATACGTTGAATAGAATCAGCAAATTTATTTTCGTGACTTTGGCTTTGATAATAGTTTTTAATGTGTCGGATTACACTTTAAGTGAAATTACGGATACTAAAGCTTACACAGATGTTGTGTGCGACGATATTGCCTGGAATAAAGTTGTTGAAAAAATTGAAAACAAAGAAGATTTGACGGAAGAAGATTATTCAATCATTTTTTCGCAATCGGGTTTGGGCAGACCTGCCGTAGACAGCTTGTTGCTTGATGGCGGAACAGAATATATTAATTATTACAGAGATTATTATGTTGCGGATAAGGATTATTACTGTTATCGTAAAGGTGTTTTTGCCTGTCATGAAGTAATTACGGATTCAACCGGTGAAAAAATACAAAATCCGGATTTCTTCGAATTAAAAAACGGTGACATAATAATTACCTTGAGTATACATTCGCTCGGTTGGAGACACGGACATGCAACCATTATAACTGATGCAGAAAACGGCATTGGAGTTCAGGCAGTTATGGTTGGTGAGAAATCTAACAATTCCTATGTTTGGGAATGGTCGAATTATCCTCTTGTGGCAGTTTTAAGGCCTAAAAATATTGATGAGGATACAAGAAATGACGTTGCTATGTTTGCACAAGAAAATCTGAAAGGGCTGAATTATTCTCTTCTTGGTGGCGTATTTTCCGGCAGAGACGCTCAAAAAGTGCCGTCAGGTACACAGTGTGCACATCTTGTGTGGTATGCATATAAAGCTTGTGGAATAGATATAGCTCCTGAAAGTGGTCTGGTAATCACACCGAAAGACCTTTTAGAAAGTCAGAATCTTGAGATTGTTCAAGTGTATGGAAGTATATTGGAGGGATAGTTGTGAAAAAAGCTATTGCAATTTGTTTAATAATTTCATTGGCATTTGCCTTGGCAGCGTGTTCAGAACCTGAGAAATATGAGGTAGAGGGAACCTTGCCGGAAATAATTCAAGGAGAAACGTACACAGAAGCGGTATAGTAAATAAATGATAATAAGGTCAGGAGGTTTTTCGGATGAAAAGCCTTCTTTTTTTGTTGATTTTCAGGGATTTTGCCCTTGTAATCTTTTGCTTTATTTGGTATAATTAATTATTAAAAAACTATTATCCGTAACTATGCTCAAAAGGGGTCAAAAAAATGGATGTTTTCAATGAAGAAAAGAAAAAAGATTTAATTATCGGCAGAAATGCTGTAACCGAACTAATAAAGTCCGGACGAGAGATAGATACACTTTTTGTACTTCGTGGTGAAAAGAGTGGCTCGGTGGGAAAAATCATCGGTCAATGTCGTGATAAGGGCGCTGTTGTAAAGGAAGTTGACAAGAAAAAGCTGGACTTTATGTGCGGTCACAGTAATCATCAGGGTGTGGTAGCTATTTGTGCAGCTCACGATTATGCGACGGTTGATGAAATCCTTGCAGTTGCCGAAGAGAGAGGAGAACCACCATTTATTGTTGCTTGCGACGGAATTGAAGACCCTCATAATCTTGGTGCAATAATCCGTACTGCAGAAGCTGCAGGTGTTCACGGAATCGTCATTCCGAAGCGAAGAAGCGCATCATTAAACTACACAGTCGGAAAAACCAGTGCAGGTGCACTTGAATATATGAAGGTTGCACGAGTACCAAATCTTGCTTCAACACTTGAGGAGCTAAAGGAAAAGGGAATGTGGGTTTATGGTGCCGATATGGATGGTGAAGATATCCGCTCTGTAAATCTTGATGGTGCTGCTGTGCTCGTGATTGGTTCGGAAGGTGACGGAATGAGCCGTATCATTCGTGAAAAATGTGATTTTATTGTTTCACTAAAAATGAAGGGGCAAATCAATTCACTTAATGCTTCTGTTGCAGGTGGAATTTTAATGTATGAATTTTCATACAAGAGATAGATAAGGAACGGAAAAATTTTTCAGGGGGAAATTTGTTATGGCAGATAAAATTTCAGAAAACTTAATTGATGAAATTCTTCATGATGTAAAAACATATACTGGAGAGGGAAGTCCTGAACCGGCATATTCCGCAGCGGATATTGATTTGCTTATTGCCGATATTATGGGTCCGGATTATGAAGCTGAAACAGATTCTGTTATTGATGTATACAGTTCATCGGAAGAGAAGACTGTTAAGGGTAATTTGCGCTCTGAAACAAAGATGATTTCCTTTGATGTTACAAAAATTCAGTCTTTGGCAGATGAAAATGATGAGGTTGTTTCTCAAGAAAATGCAAAAACTCCGGTTCTGATTGGCAATTCCGGTCAGTATGGTTTTACTTCAGATGTTCCTGAAGATTTTGGGGAAGAAGAAAAAGAGGAAGAAATCAAGACGGACGAAACCGTAAAAGGTCAGATTTCCATTGAAAAAACAAGAATGTTCAATGAGGTTGATATTCGTGGTGCATATAATCCCGGAATTTCACATAATCTTGGAAATATAGTTACAAGAACAACCAGCGGAGATGCACAACCTTTGACCTCAAGCACATTGTCAAATGAAAAATACAGAAAGCACTTTATGAACAAGCCCGTTCAGAAGATAGAAAACACTATGGAACAAAGGGCAATCAGAAGTACCATCCCACAAAAAACTATTGAAACCCCCGGTGTGATTGTCAAAAATCGTGCAGTAAAAGAAGATACAGACGGTATAAGACCTTTGCCTACTATTGTTCCTGCCGAATATGAATTACAACAGGAAAGAACAAATATTACAAGTCAGGAAAAACCGGATAATCAGATTATGTTTGATGGTTTTTATGATGAAGAAGAAATTTTACAACAGTCTGAAGAACAGGTTGAAGCAGAGCTTCGTGAACATCGCAGAGAGGCTGTAAAGGATTTTATAGAGAGCGATTTGCCCTTTAAACAAAAGGATGAGCCGACTCCGGTAAAGGGTCGATATGAAAGACAGAAGATTTCTATCGCACGTGAGTATTTTGGACCTAAAGATGCAGATGCAGTCAAAGCTGTATTTGCAAAGGAAAAGAAGGGTCTTGTCACTAAGCTTATTGTCGTTTCGGTAATCTGTTTTGTAATGTCTGTTCTTGCAATGATTGCGGGTGCGGATAACGGTAATTTTGATTTGTACGGAAACAATGAATTTATATACTCGGCAGTTCAGCTTGTGCTTCTTGGTGTGGCGTGTGCAATAAATATCAAGTCAATTGCTCGTGCATTTGTAAACATCAAGAGTCGGATTCTCAATATGGATACTGTGATTGCCGTAAGCGCATTTGTCGGTGTTTTACAGTGTGTTGTAAGTTTTGCTTTTGCAGACAGCGTTGAATCCGTTGCAAGGCTTACAACAGGTGCGGCTGTTTTACCAATGATTATGAAACTTGCCGGTGAGATTGTGCGTTGTAAGAACGACAGTGACAACTTTGATGTTATTACGGAAAAAGATTTTGATTGTCATTGTGTAGAAAATATTGCAGATGAAGATGTTGCGATTGAAATTGCAAGAGGCTTGATGATGGGAGAGCCGGAAATCAAATATTCTGCAAAAACAGAATTTCCTCAGAATTTTGTCGGAATTTCACGCTCTGCAGAGGTTACAGGTCCTGTTTGCAAAATTGCAATTCCTGCAATGCTGCTTGTGGGTATAGTTCTCGGTGTTATAACCGGTATTATGACTAAGAATCCGTTTGCGGCTGTAAGTGCTATGACATCCACAGTTCTCATCGGACTTCCTTGTTCGGCAGGATTAGTTTCTGCAATCAACCTTCGAACAACTAACAAGATTCTTAATCAGGAAAATGCGGTGATAAACGGGTACAATGCGGTTGAAGAAGCTGTAAACACAAATGGTGTTGTAATTGATGCTTGTGATGTTTTTGAACAGGGTGCTTGCAATATTGAAGGTATGAAAATATATCACAAAATGCGAATTGATGAAGCAATTCTTTATGCAGCATCGGTTGTTATTGCATCAGGTGGGGTTCTTGCAGATGTTTTTGAAGGTGTTATCATTGGCAAACGCGAACTTCTTCTTCCTGTTGAATCATTGGTATATGAAGAAAAATTAGGTTGTTCATGTTGGATACACAACCACAGAGTTCTTGTTGGTAATCGCGACCTGCTTGTTCATCACAATGTTGAGACACCGGATAAGGATTTGGAAGAAAAATATAAGGCAAATGGTCGAAATGTTGTTTATCTTGCAATCGAAGGTAAGATATCAGCAATGTTTGTTGTTGTATATAAATCTGATGCAGAGACAGCAAGATACATTCGAGAATTGGAAAAAGACGGAGTCACAATTTTCTTCAGAACGGCAGATGCAAATATTACAGAAAAGCTTCTTGAGCATGAGTTCCAGTTACCTGCAAATGTTATTAAGATTATTAATCCTGTTGCCGGTGAAATGTTCTCAAAGCTTAAGGCACGAGATGAAGACAGAAGAGATGCCCGTATTGTACACGATGGCAGTGTGAGATCTATGCTTGCGGCAATTCACGGAACTTTTCTTGTTAACTCATTGGTAAATTCATCGAGATTAATTCAAGCTATTGCATCCATAGTAGCTGTAGTTATTATGGCGTTATTCACATTCCTTTCAGGTGTAGGACAGATTGGAGTATGGCAGATTATTGTTTATCAGATTGTCTGGGCAGTCATACTTTCCGTTCCTGCATTTACACGAAAAAAATAAGTATCAAACAGTAATTAATTAGAGTTATAAATTTCAGCGATTATTTTAGGAGTTGAACCGATTGGCAGAATTTTTTGGAACAATTAAGGATATTGCATTATGGATTTGGGATTTTGAGCAAGTCAGATTCTTTGTGGATGCGTCGGTAAAACTGGGAATAACCACATTGCTCAGTGGCTTTATAGGATATGAACGCGAGCACTCACATCGTCCTGCAGGTTTCAGAACACACATTCTTGTGGCGGTAGGCTCTGCACTTGTTATGTTGACATCGGTTTACATTTTTGAAATTCAGGGTATGTCGGGTGATGTTACCCGTATGAGTGCGCAAGTATTAAGTGGTATCGGTTTCCTTGGAGCAGGCACAATTCTTCGTGAGGGATTTTCTGTTAAGGGTCTTACAACCGCTGCCTCACTTTGGGCTGTTGCGTGTGTCGGTATTGCTGTAGGTTCAGGATTCTACGCAGGTGCATTGGTTGCGACTATCGTTATTTATCTCACACTGAATTCTCTTAAAAGATTTATTGTTCGTGGTTCAGCAGGTAAGCTTGTTTTTATTGAGCTTAAGGACGTTGCGGTACAGATTCCCGTTATTACAAAAACAATTAAACAATGTGGTGGCACAATTCACTCAATGGAAGTTGTATATACAGAAACAAAGGACTTAAAATTCAAACGTCGTAAGGATACTTCGGTTATTAAAATTCTTGTTTTCCCTAAAAACGATGATTCACTTACTCTTATGCTGACAACCATCAGAAGTATGGATGATGTCGAGGATGTTTATGTTGATTGATAAAATAAAACTTTATGACGAAGAGCATATTGAAGATTTAGGTGAAGGCGTCGGGCTTGTTGTGTCAAAGCAACACACATTCGGTACAGACGCAATGCTGCTTGCCGACTTTGCTAATCCTAAAAGAAATGATGTTGCCTGTGATTTTGGTTCGGGCTGCGGAATAATTCCCTTTCTCTGGCTTCGTGACGGAAAATGCTCTGAGATTACAGCCATAGAAATTCAGGAAAACGGTTGTGACCAGATGAAAAGGTCACTTGTGTTGAATGATACAGAAAAAATCACTGTTATAAACAGAGATTTAAAGGATGTTTCAGATTTAAAAGCAGGTAGCTTTGATTTAGTTACTATGAATCCACCTTATAAAATCGAAAATGGTGGGATAAAAAATGATGATGATTTTGCAACCATTGCTCGTCATGAAACTCTTTGCAATATGGACGATATAGCGAAAAGTGCTGCTCGTCTTTTACGATTTGGTGGCAAGCTTTGCATTTGCCACAGACCCGAAAGAGTATTTGACGCAATGTATTCTATGAGGGCAAACGGAATTGAGCCTAAAACTCTTAAATTTGTATCTAAAAAAGGTGATACCCAACCTTGGTTAGTGCTTATTGAAGGTAAGCGTGGTGCTAAAAACGGGTTAAGGGTTTTGGGAACCCTTGTTGCATATAATAATGACGGTACTCTGACAGAGGAAATGCTCAGAATTACTGAAAAGTACAGAAAATAAAGAAAGGAAACGGACAATATGAGTGGAAAGCTTTATGTTGTAGGAACTCCAATCGGCAATTTGTCCGATTTTTCCGAAAGATCGAAACAAACTCTTGCTTCTGTTGATTTTATCGCAGCAGAGGATACAAGAGTAACACAGAAATTACTTAATTTTTTCGATATAAAAAAACCTCTTATCAGTTACTATGAGCACAATCGTCGTGAACGAGGTGAAATTATTGTTTCACGGATTTTAAATGGAGAAACATGTGCAATAGTAACTGATGCCGGAATGCCTTGCATTTCTGACCCGGGACAAGACTTGGTTTATCTTTGTCACGGAAAGGGAATACAGGTAGAATCTGTTCCCGGTCCAACTGCTTTTGCAACAGCACTTGCAATCAGTGGAATGGAAAGCGGAAGATTTACTTTTGAAGGCTTTTTAAGCACAAATAAACCGAGCAGAAAAGAACATCTAGAGGAACTTAAAAATGAAAGAAGGACAATGATTTTCTACGAGGCTCCTCATAAGCTTAAAGCAACGCTTAAGGATATGTATTCTTATTTCGGTGACCGTGAAATTGCCATAGTCAAAGAATTAACAAAAATTCACGAAACAGTAATGCGTACAAGCCTTAAAGGTGCAATTGACTATTTTGAGGTTGAAAACCCGAGAGGCGAGTATGTTCTTATACTTGCAGGTCAGGAGAAGGCAAAAGAAAAACAGCCCGTTACATTGGAACAGGCTGTGGTACTTGCAAAAGAACTAGTTGATAAAGGTATAAGCGTAAATGAAGCAGCAAAAACTATTGCAGGCGAAACAGGGATAAAGAAAAGTCTTATATATAAAGAGTTACTTTGATTCCTTGTTTGTAATTTTATAGGCTCTTGTGATTTCTTTGTTGATAATTCGTGTGGCTTCCCTGATGATGGTGTCCATTGTCCGAGGAAGATGTTCGTTTCTTTTTGGACGAGCATCACCTTCAAAGAGCATGGAATTGATGACATTGTCAATAACTGTTGTTGTGAAATATGGTGCCAATTCTTTTTTTGCTAGTTCGTGATTAGGGATTGCACCCTGACAAAGAGCAGTAAGATAAACCTTATAGATGGTGAGAACATAAATTGTTCTGATTTTACTTGAATAATTTCGTCCGTATGCACTGAGCCTGTCCATAAGGTAAACTGATGAACGGAAAATGGTACTCATTCGCATTTCACTGTCCTGAGGAAGTTCTTGGTCAACAAAAAGTGCATCCGACATCATTCTGTTGTCAGTAAGTCCTAAAAGATAGTCGGTACTTACATCATAAAAGGTTGATGCACGGCAGAGAAAGTCAAGACCGCACTCTCGGATACCTTTTTCATAATGAGAAAGCAAAGCCTGAGAAACACCTAATTGTACTGCGGCTTCTTTCTGACTTAAATTTTTTTCTTTACGAAGACTTACAAGTCTTGTAGAAACAGATGTGCTCATAAACAAACACTCCTTATACTTAAAGTATAAAAATTATATAATACATTAAACAATTTGTATATTGTACGATTTTACAAATTTTCAGGAGATAAAATATGAAAACTTACCAAATTCATTTAATTCGTCACGCTGTTACAAAAGGTAACCTTGAGGGACGATATATCGGTCATACAGACGAATCTGTATGTGAAGAGGGTATGGCTCAGCTTAAGGATATTATTGAAAATTATGGTAACTACCCTGAGGTTGATGCAGTATTTTCAAGTCCGTTAAAAAGATGTATTGAAACTGCAAAAGTAATTTATCCTGACAAGAATCCAATTATTCTCGATGATTTAAGAGAATATGATTTTGGTGAATTTGAGGGCAAAACAGCAGAGGAATTACAGGATGATGAGGATTTTGCTGAATGGCTCAGTGGTTCGAATCCAAATAAGGCAGCACCTTTCGGTGACAGTCAGGTAAGATTTAATTACAGAATTTGTGATTGCTTTGAAAAGATAGTTGATGGTGTTATCAAGGCAGGTGCAAACAGCACAGCAATATTTACTCATGGTGGTGTGATTATGTCACTTATGCAGACTTATGCACTTCCTGAAGCACCTATGCACGAGTGGTTAACTCCATCCTGTTGTGGTTATACAATTCGCATTGACCCATCAATCTGGTCAAGGGGTATGAAGGTTGAGGCGATTGCAGAATGCCCTGCTCAGCCTGAGGTGTTTGAGCATGAGCTCTGGGATGTTTATGACCCGGACAAGGATGAGTTTGATGTTGCGTATTGGGAAGATGATTCAAATTTTCCTGACGAAATGTAAATTATACCATTTATACTATAAAAATTACATTGAATCAAAATTTTTTCAGTGATAAAACAATATACAGAAAAACATAAGGAGGTAAAACTTATGAAAATGTCATTCCGTTGGTATGGCGAAAGTGACCCGATATCATTACAATATATTCGTCAGATTCCAAATATGAAAAGCATTGTCAGTGCTGTTTATGATGTAAAACCCGGTGAGGTCTGGCCGGAAGAATCAATCGAGAAAATGGTAAAACAATGTGAAGAAAACGGCCTTGTTTTTGATGTTGTTGAATCAATTCCTGTTCACGAAAACATTAAACTCGGCAGAGAAAATGTTGACGAGCTTTTAGAGGTGTATTGTGAAAATATCCGTCGTTGTGCAAAATATGGCATTAAATGTGTAACATACAACTTTATGCCTGTTTTTGACTGGACTCGTACACA
>JAZNTF010000266.1:0-14608 GCA_045591625.1 Candidatus Fimenecus sp. | reverse complement strand
ATCAGTCAAAATATGTTCCTCGCTTTTTCCAATATTTATTTATTGCACATTACCTGTCCTTGTAATAATATGAAATAAGAGTATTTGCAGTATTTCAGGGGGTAAAAATGATATTTGAAACACTTAGCGATAATGTAATGCTTGTAGAATTATCAGGAGAAGAAATGGAAAAGTTCCATATTACATACGATTTATTAGATAACAGCAACGAGAATGTTCAGCTTGCCATAAAAACTCTTCTGCACAAAATTGATGGGAAAAACAGACATTCAAAAGGTGAAAAAGTCATTGTAGAAGCATTGCCGACAGAAGAAGGTGGTTGCTTTTTCATTTTCACATTTAAACCAATAAGTAAGAATAAATACAGGTTGAAGAAAAAGGATAAATTCCTGATTTTTTCCACTGAGAAGCTTGATGATTTATTAGATTTTGTTTCTATTGTAAAAACAGAAAGAATAAATCAGAAATGTGAGCTTTTCAATATGGATAGGGAGTTTTTTCTGGTTATTCCGGAGTCAAATGAAAAACTCACAGCAACTGTTAGTGAGTATGGTGAAATTTATCCTAACATTAATTATATCAGGCTAAAGGAATATGGCAAATATATGGGAAATGTTTATTTACAGTAATTTTCTTCTGCGATTTTCTTGAAATTTTCAATTGTACCTTTTCTGTCAGCACTTGAAAAGATTGCATTACCTGAAACAAAAACATCAGCACCTGCTTTTGCAGCAATTGCGATAGTGTTTTCATTGATGCCACCGTCAACCTCGATTTCGCACTGGAGTCCACGCTTTTCGATTTCAGCTCTTAAAGCAGAAACCTTTGGCATCATATCTTCCATAAAGCTCTGGCCGCCGAAACCGGGTTCGACAGTCATAATAAGTACCATAGAAAGCTTGTCAAGGTAAGGGAAAATATCCTCAACAGGAGTTTTTGGCTTAACAGTAAGTGATGCCTTAACACCATTTGCAAGAATTTTGTCGATAGTTTCGTCGATAGGTGAATCACATTCTGTATGGAAGGTGATAATGTCAGCACCTGCGTTGCAGAAATCGTCGATATATTTAAGTGGTTCACTAATCATAAGGTGAACATCAAATGGCACATCAGTAGCCTTGCGGATACATTTCACAAGAGGAGCACCTAAAGTGATATTTGGGACAAAGTGACCGTCCATAACATCAATATGCATATAGTCAGCACCACAAAGTTCCATATCCTTTAATTCTTCTGCCATTCTTCCATAGTCACAGGAAAGAATAGATGGTGAAATTTTCATCATAATAACTCCTCCCAAAATAAGTATATTCAATATATTTTAACACAGATTGACGGGAAATACAATATTTAATGTTTTTGTTTGATGAGGCATTTAAATTATAATTTGTCGTTGAAGTGCAAAGTGCAAAACGCAAAGCGTAAAGTGTCGGAACTGCGTTGTGATTGTAACGCCTCCCTCGTCAGAGGGAGCCAAGAACATACAATTTAGTTAATCTCGACAAACTTCCAATTTGTCATTCTGAGCGAAACGAAGAATCGCTGTCAAGAATTATAAAACAAAAAAAGTGAAGTCAAAATAACGACTTCACTTTATTTTTTATCCGTTCTGTCCAAAAGAAAATCGACACTGACACTATAATAGTCGGCTAATGTAATAAGCACTTCTGCAGTAAGGGCTATGACACCCGTTTCATATTGTGAATATGTGTTTTGAGAAACATTCAGCACCTTTGCAATATCACTTTGTCGCAAATCATTATCTTCACGGATGGCTCTCAAGTTTTTAAATACCAAAATAATCACCCTGAAATATTATGCCGTATCTGTAATACAGATATTGACTTTTATCTGTAATACAGATAAAATGTATGGTGAAATGTTGTGTATTGCCTGTTTTATACAACAAAAAATATTTTGGAGGAAAAGAAAATGAAAAAAGTAAAAAAGATTTTATCGGTATTTATTGCTGTGTGTTGTCTTATGGGATGTTTTGTAATTACATCGTCAGCTTACACCATACAGAACAATGGATTTAATGGAATATATATCGATATTAACTCTGGGCATTATCAAAGTTTGTCACAAGAGCCAACATGGGGACAATATGCATATACTACTTCTGGATGTGCATGGTTTGCATCGGCGAGAGCAAAAGAACTTACTGGTAAAAACATACAGACAATATATAGTGGTTATTCTTGGTATAATTCTGCGTATAGTTATTTTGGCTTTAGTAGAGGTAATACACCTGTAGCTAAATCACTTGCTTGTTATGAGAATCATGTTGCAGTTGTTGAACAAATATCTGGTAATGTTGTTACAATTAGTGAAGGTGGGTATGGTAGTGGAAATTCATCTACTGGATATTGCACTATAAGAAACATTAGTATTAGCGAACTTCAATCAGGATACTCTGGTACTGGTAGTTTATTAGGATATGTGTATTTAGGTGTGGGCGACAACTTTTCTCCATCCTACTTCACTTCAGTATGGGTTGACAATGTAACTGAAACGGATGCTACAATTCATGCCACAATATATGGAACAAATCTTTCCACATGTGGATTTTATATTGGCAAATCTGAAAGTGCTATGGAAAAGAGAACAGAAACTGTAAATGGATATGTTGAGAATATATGGTACACACTGAGTTCAGACTATGGTACATTACAGCCTGGCACAACATATTACTATAAGTTTTTTATCACAGTTGGTGGTACAGAATATTGTTCAGATGTAAAAACATTTAAAACATCAGGCAATACTTACACAATTTCCTATAATGCAAATGGTGGTACGGGTGCACCAGCAAGTCAGACGAAAGCACAAGGTACTACATTAATTATAACGGAAACAGTACCAACAAGAACAGGTTATACTTTCCTTGGTTGGTCAACAAGTAGTACTGCTACAACAGCAACTTATTGTGCAGGTAGTCATTTTACAACTGATGCAAATACAACACTTTATGCTGTTTGGAGAGCTGACGAATATAGTGGATTATGTGGTGAAAACGTCACATGGCATCTTAATGTAGGCACAGGTGTTATGACTATTTTCGGTAATGGAGCTATGGATGGTTATGCTTATTCAGATGATCAACTATGGTATGATTATAGAGAATTTATTAAAACAGTTGTTATTAATGAAGGTGTAACAAAAATTAGTAGATATGCATTTGCTAGTTGTCAAAATATTACAAGTATAACAATTCCTGAGGGTGTTATAACAATTGATTATGGAGCATTTTCAGAATGTACGAGCCTTACTAAAATAACAATACCTAATAGTGTTACAAAAATTGGAGATTATGCATTTTTTAAATGTACGAGTCTTACGGACGTAACAATCTCAGATAGTTCAGTATCAATTGGTAATAGTACCTTTTATGGTTGTGATAATATTAAAAATATCTCATTTGGGAAAAATGTAACTTATATTGGTGATATCAATATATCGGAAACATCACCTTATTATAATGATAAATCCAATTGGAAAAATGGAGCTTTATACATTGATAGTTATTTAATTGAAGTTGATAAAGAAAAAATTGAAGGAGAATTCTTTGTACCTGATGGTACAAAGATTATAGCAGGTTCTGCATTTATAAACTGCGAAAAATTAACGAAAGTAGTAATCCCAGAAGGCGTAAAATCTATCGGAATTCAAGCATTTGCCCAATGTCCACTACTTGAAACTGTAATACTTCCAGATAATATAACAATTATTGAAACTCGTATGTTTTACCTCTGTACGAGCCTTACTGAGATAATAATACATAACGGTGTGACAAAAATAAAGGATTGGGCATTTTATGGATGTAAAAGTCTTGTTGAGATAACAATACCTAATAGTGTTACAAAAATTAGTTCTGGAGCTTTTCAATATTGTAGTGGCTTAACGGATGTATACTATATCGGAACAAAACAACAATGGGATATGATAGATATTGACTATACCACTAACGGAAACAGTAATATAGATTTGAAAAACGCAACAATCCATTATTGCGAAGAAAGAATAGAAAAACAGCCAACTTGTGAAGAAGATGGATATACAGCAGGTTTATATTGCACAGAATGTAAAGAGTTCGTTAAGGATGCACAGGTGATTCCTGCAACCGGTCATAATTATAATAAAGTTGTAACAAATCCAACTTGCACAGAAGCTGGTTATACAACATATACTTGCTCATGTGGAGATTCTTACATAGGAAATTATGTAAATGCATTTGGACATACATATAATTCAGTAATAACACAGCCTACATGTACAGAAACTGGTTATACAACATACACTTGTGCTTGTGGAGAGTCATATGTAGCTAATGTAACTCCTGCAACGGGTCATAGTTATAAAAATGGTACTTGTGTGAATTGTGGTAAAGCAGATTCAACAACTCCAAGTGAACCCGATACACCTGACGAAGAGTTTTCAATCAACATTCAACGACCATCACGAACAACTATCAGATACAAGGACGGAATTGTTCTTCACGCTAATATTGAAGGTGAACTTCCTGAAGGTGCACAAGTAACTTGGTACGTAAGTAATGATAATTTTGATGGTGGATACCTTGATGATGGTATGAGTTGTGTGTTTGTATCTAAAAATAACGGATACACAACAATTTATGCTGTTATTGAAGATGTAAATGGAAATGAATTAGCTGTAGATAGCATTGAATTGCGTTCAAAGGCAGGGTTCTTTGATAAAATCGGTGGTTTCTTCCGTAGCCTTTTTGGAAGCACAACGATTTATGAATATTAAATAAAAACACAACAAAACGAGTCCGTAGGTAAACCCTATGGACTCGTTATTTTCGTATTATAAACTTTTATACTGCACCTAAATATTCTTCAAGGCAGAAATTTTTTTCTTTCATTTCTGTTGCAGCAGTAACGCCTACATATCTCCAATGCCATGGCTGATAGATAATTCCTGTAATTTCAGTTTTATTTTCAGGATATCTGAGTATAAAACCATATTTATGAGCGTTATTAACAAGCCACTTATATTCGTTTGTTGTGGCAAAACCGGCACTTGCACTTATTACATCTATTGAAAGCCCTGCGCCTTTTTCACTACATCCCGGTGCACCAACACGTTTTTCGGCATTTTGTATTGCTTCTTCTTCAGTTTGTCCCTGAGTTTTGAAGGCCTTTACCTTATCGTCAAATATATTTTTCTGACGCTGATAACTATAATAACCTGAATAAGGTGTAAGAATAATATCTTCATTCAAAGCTGCGTTATACATTTTCTTATAACTTTCAGCAACACGTCTATCGGCAACAACATTGCTACCGTCAATAACAGGTGCTGTGTCAGGAGTGAAGTATTTATCAAGCGGATAATTCTTATTGATAAGAGTCAGTGACCAATTTTCACCTGTCAATTCCTCAGCAGGATTATATTCATCCCAGGATATGGGATTGTTTGTTGAATCGCCTTCGGCATTTTCACCGTTATCACCCGTTGCACCGGGGTCGACAGGAGCTTCTTCCGGAATAGCAACAGTGGTTGTAGCTACATCAATGGGAGCGGAGTTATAGCTTCCGTCACGGCAGAATATCAAATACAAAATTGAAAGAATACCTAAAATGGAAACCAATGAAATAAGAAGGATTCCACGAATTTTTAACTGTCTTTTTTTCATACAACTTTCCTATCAGTTTTATTTTGTTATATATAGTTTATTCTTTTTTTGAGGGGATGTCAATATTTGCAAAAATTTTCAAAATATATAGTGACTTAAAAGAAAAAATGTGATACAATACATTAGAATATCTTAAAATTTGGAGGGTTATGTCTTGAAAGCACATGAAAGCCACGCTCATTACTCATCTAAAGTTCGTGAGTGTACAAATTTTGCTATCAGAGAAATAAGAAAAGTATGTAAAGAAATCGGGCCTCGTCCGGCAGGCTTTGAAGGTGAAGCAAAGGGTCAGGATTATATTGAAAAGCTTATGACTCCTATTGCTGATGAGGTAAGACGTGAAAAATTTACATTAAGTCCAAAGGCTTTTATGAGCTGGGTTATGATAGATGGCATTTTAGCACTTATTGCAGCAGTACTTGGAATTCTTTGCTTTGCATTACAACTTCCTGAAACAGCTGAATTAGTAATGAAAATAGTTTCAATTTCATTGGTTGTACTTGCTGTATTTTTCTTGCTTGGTGAATTCCTTCTCTACAAGAAAGTGCTTGACCCTTTCTTTAAAAAGGAAGAATCCAGTAACGTTGTTTGTGTAAGAAAAGCGGCAGGAGAAACAAAGAGAAGAATTATCATAGGTGGTCACATGGATACTGCTTATGAATGGAGATATACATATCTTGGCGGACCAAAATTAGTTACAACAGTTGTTGTTTCTGCAGTTTTGGGACTTCTTGTTACACTGGGACTTTCAATTGCAGGTTTCTTTGTTGAGAATCACACAACAGAAATCGTATTGATTGTTGTTCAGGCATTGATGATTCCTGCTCTTATTTCGGTAATGTTCTTTGTGAATTGGAAATTACCTGTTGATGGTGCTGCTGATGACCTTACAGGTGTGTTCACATCAATGGCTGCACTTCTTTATTTCAAGCACAACGATATTCGTCTTGAAAATACTGAAATTGTTGCTGTTTCTGTCGGTGCAGAAGAAGAAGGTCTTCGTGGCTCAAAGGCATTTGCAGAGGCTCATGGTGAAGAGTATAAAAATGACGGAATCGAAACAATTTTCATTGCCCTTGATACTCTTCGTGACTATGATTTTATGGGCATCGTAACAAAGGATATGACAGCTACAGTTGCTCTTGATAAACAGGCTTGTGCTCTTATGAAAAAAGCTTCTGAAAATGCAGGCGTACCCGTTAATTTTACAACAACACCTTTAGGTTCAACAGATGCTGCTGCAATGCAGCAGGGTGGAATAAAATCTGTTGCATTTACAAGTATGGACCCTGCTCCTGCAAGATATTATCATACAAGAGATGATAATGTAAGTGTACTTGAGATGAAAACACTTGAAGATTCTCTGAAGGTAGTTCTTGAAACAGTTTTCTTGTTTGATGAGCAAGGACTCAAAGACAGTTATTAATTTCACCGAAAGGGGAAAATATAAAATGAAAAAGAATATTAAAAGAATTTTAGCTGTGATTTTAGCAATCACATTGCTTGCAGTTTCTTTTGCAGGTTGTAGCACAACAGAAGTAAGCAGACCGGTTGCTGTTGAAACAAAAACAGACTTGGGTGATGTTTACTTTGAATTTACATACGGAGAGTTGAAAGAAATTCTTCCCGGTGACAAGCTTGCAACACTTTATGAAAACTTCAACAAAAAAACAGATGACAGAGTTGTTAAACTTTCATATTATGAGCTTGTTTCAAAATATGGTTCAGAAGAATATTTTAATGACCTTTTGGGACTTGTTTCTGATGAAGAATGGGCACAGTTTACAGGTAATCAGCAGGAAGTTCTTGACTATTTCAATGGTATGATTAATGATATCAAAACAAATGGGACAGCAAGAGTTTCATACTATGAAGATTTCTGGGTTAACCATGGTGACGGTGTTATTTTCAAGTCAGAAGACGGAAAAGAGTTAGAAAATCAGGACAAATTCCGTGCAGCGTTCCGTATGTATGCTGATACAGCGCTTAAAGGTGTCGGTTCATATCTTATGAATCTTTCACAAGAAGAAGCAACAGAATTTAAGGCTGACCTTACAAATGTTATTTATCCTCTTGGTGAAAAGACAGCAAGTACATTAACGCTTGCAGACCTTTATACAGATAAGGACACAAATACATTCCCGATTTATACATCTATTGTTCCTACAATGGTTCACGACCTTGATGAAGAAGGCAACAATGCAGAAGATGAAGACGGTGAATATATTTTTGTTCCGTCAGAGCTTTACAGAACAATAAACATTACTGTAAAACCTGAAGAAGCTAGTGTTAAAAAGGCTTTTACTGTTCGTGAAAAGGAAGGCATTATAGAGCATTTCAAGGTTGCAGAATCATATATGAAGCTTAATTCGTTTGAGATTGCTTTTGCACCTTGCAGAATTACAGCAGGTATTAATGCAGTAAATGATGAAATGGCATACACAACATACGAAAAGAACATGATTATTACTGCAAATGTTACTTTCACAGGTCCTTTAGCAGAATATGGAACAGTACTTGTTGAATTCCCTTGCACATCTTCTCTTACATATAATTTCGGTTGGCAGGTTGCAGAATAAATAAAAGAGTTTAACGGTATCTGTATGTGATACCGTTTTCTTTTTATTGACAAGTTATATGATAAATAATAAAATAGATACATACATAATGTTTTTATTTGAAATGGGGTAAAGAAAAATGAAAAAGGTTTTATCAATAATCCTTGCAATTATTATAGTGATTACTTCGTTGTCTCTTTTTGCATTTGCTAGAGAGGAAGAAGTTGTACCTGTTGTTGTGCTTCAGGGTTATTCAGGACCAACACTTGTATATGCTGATGAAAACGGAGAGCCTATTATTGACCCTGAAACAGGTGATGTGGTAAAGGCTTGGCCTGTTGATTTCGCAAAAATCGGTGAACAAGTTATTGAGGCTTTACCGGGAATGGTAACGGGTAAAATTATGGGTGAGGATGCCATTGTTGAGGCACTTGTTCCTATTGTTAAGGATACACTTATGCCACTTGTAATTCTTGAGGATGGCACATCCTGGCAAAATCTTACATACTATCCGAAGGGTGCTGCAGCTACTCAGGTTTCTGCTCTTATAGAAAATGATATGGAAGAATATATTCCGGAAAGTGTTTTTGTTGAAGAGGCTGTAAAACGAGTTGGCGCAGAAAATGTTTTTGGTTTTACTTTTGACTGGAGAAGAAGTCAGCTTGATTATGCAAAAGCAGTTGACGAGTATATTCAGGAGGTAAAGAAAATAACAGGTAGTGACAAGGTTGATATTATGGGACTTAGTCACGGCGGACAGTATGGTACAACATACCTTTATTATTATGGTCACAAGAACGATGTGAGAAATGCAATTCTTGCAAATCCTGCAACAGGCGGAACAACCTTTGTCAGCACAATTATGATGGAGGAATATGTCGACCTTGATTTAAAGAATATTATGAAATTCGTTGAATATTCTTTTGATTTGGAAGAAGATTTAGAATGGATATTTGACCTTCTTTCATTGGATAACATTGTCGGTGGTATAAACAGAGTCTTACAAGAAGACAGAATTAATTACAGACTTTCTCAGTTACCGTCACTTCTTGATTTTGTTCCTATGGACAGATTCCAGGATGTTATTGAAAAAACAGGTCTTAATGCAGAAGATAATCCAAAGATTTATTACGATACAGTTAAGTATCATAACGATATTCATTCAGGCACAAACCTCGCTGACAAATTTGCACAGTTACAGAAACAAGGTACAAAAATCGGTTACGTTGTCGGCTGTGGATATACTGCACTCAGTAGTGTAGGCACAAATTCCGACTTTTTGATTGATACATATCTTAGCTCGGGTGGTGCTACCTGCGCTCCGTATGGAGAAACATTTGAAGCGGGGTATGTTCAGAAAGGAACAGTTTGTAGCAATCCGAAACATTACCATATTTCACCTGAATTTAATATTGATGCAACAACAGGAGCATTACCTGACAGTACATGGTATGTATCAGGACAGGGACATGGTCAGTATTTTAACGACCCGTATACAAGACAGATTGTATGTAATTTCCTTTGGGAAGATTTGAATACAGTTTTTGATGATGACAGATTTCCACAGTTCAACTATTCACAGAAACACGCAGATAATATATATGTACGCTTCAACAATACTGATGCAGGATATCATTCATCAAAAGACACTCAGTTGATTATTAAAAACCTTTCAAATACTTCCAAGATGCATATCTGGACGGTTGACATTGAAGGTGCAGATGCTGATTACGCTTTAGAAATGAACACTGTTCTTAAAGTTGGTGATGTGCAGACAATAGAATTGAGCAATGTTTCTCCTGAAACAGCGGATAAGCCTTTCAGAGTTGTTGTGAAATATTCTATTGATAATACACAACGTACTTTTGTTGAAAGAGCATTCAGCTTTATTGCGGTAAGTGATGAGGAATTGGGGATTTACTCTCATCTTATAAACAATCTGGTGGAAGAAGAGGTTCAGCCTTCTCCGGAAGAACCTACAACAGAACCGGAAGAACCTACAACAGAACAGGATGAGCCTACAACAGAGGCTCCTACACAAACACCTGATTCAGGTGAGTCAACAACCGGAAACGGAGAAATAACAGAAAAACCTGTAATACCGAACACAGATGATGTTATGTCAGGAATGATTTTAACTGCAATAGTAATTTGTAGTATGATTTTGGTTGCGTCAGGTATAATTCTGAGAAAAAGAAAAATAAAAGAATAAATTAAATACAGGGACTGTCGGAATCTGCTCCGATGGTCCTTCTTTTTTATTTCTATTGCATTATATCCGTTGATTTGGTAAAATATATTATTATCTTTTCAGGCGGTGTAACAATGGGCTTTATCCCTTTTAATTCAAGAGATTTGTTTTTTAAAGATAAATTCGGAAGTATTTCATTGGGTGAAGAAATTCATCTTCGCCTTTGTATGCCACGCTCTTTTTGTTGTAGCAAGGCGTTGTTTGTCATCCGTAGAGACGACGGACATTATGAAGAAAGAGAAATGTTCTGGGCAGGTATGTGTGGTGAAGATGCGGAAATTTGGGGCATTCATACCACAATAGAAAAAGAAGGTCTTTATTGGTATCACTTTGATTACTGTTCATCTTATGGCAGAAGCTCTGTTTTGCAGACTGAAAACGGAATCGGTGGTTTTGCGGGAACACAATTTGCACGAAAAGATTGGCAGTTAACTGTTACTGAAAAGGATTTTACAACACCGGATTGGCTCAAAGGCGGAATTATTTATCAGATTTTTCCTGACAGATTTTATAATTCAGGGTCAGAAAAGAAAAATGTTCCCAACGACAGAGTTTTGCGTGATGATTGGGGTAACGAACCTGAATGGCGACCAACCCCTGAAGGAAAAGTTCTCAACAACGACTTTTTCGGTGGTGACTTAAAGGGTATTCAGGAAAAATTGCCATACCTCAAGGCATTGGGTGTGAATTGCATTTATCTTAATCCGATTTTTGAAGCACATTCAAATCATCGTTATGATACCGCTGATTATGGTAAAATTGACTCTGTTTTAGGCACGGAAAAAGACTTTAAGAATCTTTGCAAAGAGGCAAAAAAACAGGATATTCATATAATTCTTGACGGTGTATTCTCTCATACAGGTGATGATAGCGTTTATTTTAACAGAAAAGGCAGATATGATACATTAGGAGCTTATAATTCTCCTGAAAGTCCATACTATAAATGGTATAAATTTACCGAATATCCCGATAAATATCAAAGCTGGTGGGGTTTTGTAACACTTCCTGAGGTAATTGAGGAAGGCGAAGAATATCGTCAGTTTATTAATGGTAAGGGTGGAATAGTAGAAAAATGGCTCAAAGCAGGTGCTGACGGTTTCCGTCTTGATGTTGCTGATGAATTGCCCGATATTTTTATCGACGAATTAAGAGCAAGGCTCAAAGAAACAAAAAAAGATGCGCTTCTTATGGGCGAAGTATGGGAAGATGCAACAACAAAGCATAGTTATGGCAGTCGTCGTCGATATCTTCTTGGCAGTCAGTTTGATTCTGTAATGAATTATCCGTTTGCAAATGCTATTCTTGATTTCTGTCGTAACGGCAAGGCGGAAAGCTTTATGGAAACAGTTATGCAGATTGTGGAAAACTATCCAAAACAATGTCTTGATGTTATGATGAATCATATAGGAACTCACGATACAGAAAGAGCAATCACAAAAATTGCGGGAGAATCCTGTGAATATCGTGACCGAAATTGGCAGTCAAGTCATTTCCTTGATGATGAAAAATATGCAAAAAGCGTTAAGCTCTTAAAATGTGCAGTTGCTTTACAGTATGCTCTTCCGGGTGTGCCATCAATTTATTATGGTGACGAGGCAGGAATGCAAGGATATAAAGACCCGTTTAATCGTGGCTGTTATCCTTGGGGAAAAGAAAATCAGGAGCTTGTTACTTTTTATAGAACAATGGGAGAAATCAGAAATAATAACAAGGTTTTCTGTGATGGCTTTTTCTCTCCTGTTTCAGCTATGCTCGGGTGTGTTGCTTTCCGTCGTCATAATGAAAATGGTGATGTTATGGTGATTGTGAATCGAAATGAGCACTCTATCACATATCGTTTGCCGGATTCACACAAACAGGCAAAAACTCTTTATGGTGCAGCTGTTAATAACGGGGAAGTATATATTGATGCATGTGATTTTGTAATCCTTTCCTTGTAAAAAACATAACAATGTGATATTATTTATATATTCGGAATATATGGTGGTTAAAAAATGACTAAAACATTTGGTTGCTTGTCAAAAAATCAAAGAATATTGTGGATTGTACTCCGTATAATTATTTTATGCTGGGGTCTTTATGGTCTTTTCCACGGTTCAGTTGTTGAATTTTTGGAAGCTATTTTTGCAATCATTTTTACTCACCTTTGGGATTTTTTTCAGATTTTCGGAACAAAGTCCTTTATAATTGAGGTTGAAGCATCAACTCAGACAATGCTTTCACTGTTCATATTTATTGGTGTTTGTGTAGGCTCAACAATTAATAATCGAACAACATTTGAACATTTTGACCTTGTAACACATTTTGCATCAGGTGTTCTTTCGGCATATTTCGGATATGATTTTGCAAATATTATCTATCGTAAGCGTGGGGATTTAGGTCCTGCAATGTCATCTTTGTTTTCCTTAACTTTTTCGTTGGGAATAGCAGTTGGTTGGGAAATATACGAATTCACAATGGATAGTCTTTATGGTATGACTCTTCAAAGAGGCAATACGGATACAATGATAGACTTTATTTGTTGTTCGGTGGGAGCAGTAATTACAATGCTTTTAGTTGCCTTTTTAAGAAACGGAATAATCGGCAAGAATAAAGAAGCAGTTAAAGAAGAAAGACGTCGCAAAAACGAAGAACGACTTTTAAAGGAAAAACTTTATAAGGAGTACCTTGAAACAAAGGGGGATTCCTGATGAAGAGGATATTTTCGTTTGCTCTGGCTGTGACAATTTGTTTATTGTCTTTTTCTTCCTGCTCCGGTCCTGCAAAGGTACAGGTAAACGGAACAAAAATAGATAATGAAGTTTATGCGTATTTTGAGGATTTACATACAGGAAATAAGGATGAAATAAAAAAATCCATTTCAAGATATGTAACAATAAATTCAGAATTTCATAACAGAGGGCTTACTCTTACACCTGCACAAAAATCAAACCTTTCGCAAGAGGTTGATAAGCTATGGCATTTATATGGTGTTCATTTTAAAAATATAGGTGTGTCAAAGCAAACTGTTTATAAGATTGAGTCATCTGATTTATATGAGGATGTTCTTTTTGAGTATTATTACGGTCAGGGCGGAGTGGAGCCTGTCAGTGAAGAGCTTCTGAAAAAATATTTCAGCCAGAATTATATTGCCATTTCCTATGCGACTGAATATTTATTCAATATTGATGAAAACGGAAATATGATTCCAATGACGGACAATGAAGAAGCAGTTATCATAGGTGCATTTACGGAAGCTGCAGAGCTTATAAATTCCGGAGACGAAATTGAAATGACAACAAGCAACACGGTTAACAATGCCCTTATAAATTCTTCTTATGACGGCACTTTTCCAAGTGGCTTCTATAAAGAGGTTGCCAATATCAAAGTAGGGTCAGCGTCAACAGTTGTGTTGGGTGATTATGTTTTTCTTGTTAAAAGAATTGATGTTTTTGATGAGACATACAATTATTATAAAAAGCATCGAATGGATTGTCTGCGCGTGGCAAGAGGACAGGCTTTTGAGAATATGATTAACTATTGGTCACAGTTTTATGTTGTAATCTGACTTTAATGTAACAAAATTGGGCAGAATTTCTGCCTTATATATGCCTCCTTAGTTCAATGGATAGAATAAATCCCTCCTAAGGATTAGAAGTGGGTTCGATTCCCGCAGGGGGTGCCAAAAAACCACAGAGTGCTTTTGTACTCTGTGGTTTTTTTACGAAGGGAATCGGACCCGAGAGGGTCTGAGCGTTAAGAAAACAATCCGGTGGATTGTTTTTAGCGAAGAGTGGCGAAGGTGTGAGCCGAGCCGATAGTATGCAAGGCGTAGCCGAAGCAGACGGTCGATTCTCGCAGGGGGTGCCATCCTGTTAGCAGTAATTGTGTGTGAACTTTGTATCTGTTGGCTGGAAAGATGGTGTAACCTACATTCACACGTGGGCGATTGTAAAGTGGGGTTCATTCCCCACCACCATACCTAAAAACCACAAGTTGCTTTTGTGACTTGTGGTTTTATTTTTGTATTCGAAAACCCCTGGCTGTGCCAGGGGTTCAAAAAAGCTTTAGCGATGAGTATAAAAATAAAACTCCTTTTGATAAAATAAAAATGCGGCTACCAACTGCATTAAAAATCAAAAGGAGGACATTCAAAAT
>JAZNTF010000265.1:0-3748 GCA_045591625.1 Candidatus Fimenecus sp. | reverse complement strand
AAACTTTCGCTATTTACATCAAAAGTATAGGTTCCCTCAACGTTGAGAGTAGACATTTTAAAGAATTCGCAGGAGCAAAGGTTTTGTGAAACTGCACCATCAAGTGCCAACTTTTCGCCGTCAGGGTCGCCTGAACGGGTTGGTGGAACTGTATCAGTAACATCAAGTGCCTTTTCAACGTGTAATTCACGAGGTTTTCCGTCAACAAGTCTGCCGTAGTCATAAACACGGTAGGTTGTGTTACAATTCTGCTGAACCTCTGCAAGAAGAATACCACCACCAATAGCGTGAAGAGTACCTGCATTTATAAAGAATACATCGCCTTTTTTTACATTAACCTTATTAACATAATCAAGGAAAGTATTATCTTCAATTGATTTTTTGAATTCATCACGGGTTAATTCCTTATTGAAACCGTAAATGAGCTGTGCGCCCTCGTCACAGTCAAGAATGTACCATGCTTCTGTTTTTCCGTAGCTGTTTTCATATTTCTTTGCATATTCATCATCAGGATGAACCTGAACAGATAAATCAGATTTGGCATCAATGAATTTTATAAGAAGTGGAAATTCTTCGTATTTCTCACCTTTTGAACCAAGAAGTTCTTTATGTTCTTTAACAAGTTCAGTAAAGGATTTACCCTTGAATTCGCCATTAACAACAACATTATCGCCGTCATTTCTTGCACAAAGCATCCATGCTTCTGCAATGTTGTTAAGGTCGGATTTAAAACCATAATCATTTTTTAAACGATTACCACCCCAAACGATTTCTTTAAAAACAGGTTGTAATTTAATAGGATAGTTCATTATTGTTCCTCCGATTTATTTTGCTGACTTGCCCCCGCTTCAACAGCAACGACATTTTTAATTTCTTTCTTTTCTATAAAGGGAACAGATGATGATTTAATATCAATTCTGTCGTAATATTCTTTAAATCTTATGGTGAATCTGATTTTTCTCTTGCATTTTTTGCAAAGGAAAATAGCCCTGAATGACTGATTCATAACACGCCAATCTGTTATTCTTTCGCAGGTAGAACCGCAAACATCACAAAGGCATACCATTTTTGATTTATCAATAAGAGGACTGTTGATATCTGTAATTACCTTTGGCTTAAAAGTAATTTTGGAATAGAATGATTTATCACAAACCAATGTGTATGATTTCAACATGTTCTCGTTGAAAATTCTTTTAAATAAATCTGCGGTAAGTCTGCTGTCATCCAACGCTCTGTGAAGTGAATAGTCATCAAAATTAATTCCTAACTTTTCAGCAGCTGCAGAAAGACCAATCTGGTCTGCTTTTGAGATATTCATAAATGCCTGAGCATATTTTTGAAGATTAACATAGTTGCTTAAAAAAGGAATAAAGGAGATACCATTGAAATATTTAAAGTTTTCTATGAGAACTCTGATATCTGTATCGCCCCATGTGAGAATAACGTTCTCTTCATGAGAAACCCATTTTCTGAAGTTTGACATAGCTTGTGAAAATGGCGTACCACTGCTTATATCATCATTGGTTATATTCGTAAGTTCTTTAACTCTTGCGTGGAGTTTTTTCCCTAACTGCGCTTTAATGAAAACAGAGAATGTGTCAACAACATCGAGATTGCTGTTGAGCTTAACAGCACCTATCTCAATGATTTCATTCATAAAACCTTTTTTCTTTTTGCAGTAAGTGTTGTTCCACTCAAGGTCCATTATGATATAATTCACGTTTAATCTCACATCCGAAAAACTGAACTTTGACCGCCTGTTCAGCGGTCAAATCAGAAAATAATAATTATTTTAATCCCTCTGCATCATATAAGAATGCAGTTTCAAGAAGAACCTCTGCACCAACCTTAAGTGCTTCAGGAACAAGCATATCGGGTGCATCAAGTCTTGTGTGATAGTATCTTGGTGGTGTCGGGTCCATAGCAGCAAAGCCTGTAGCCTTGATACCTTTCTGGGTGAAAGCAGCCGCATCACAAGCACCAAGGTAAATTGAAGCATACGGAATGTCATAACCACAATTCATAGCAGCTTCCTTAACAAGTGCTTTAGCCTGCTTATCGTGCTTTAATGTACCGCTTAAGTCTCTGTCGTATACTGCCATATCCTTAAGGTCACGCATTGTGTCGCAAGCAACAACAACAGTTTCAATTTCTTTTAATTCTTTTTCGTGAGCTTTGGCATAAGCCTTTGCACCACGAAGACCTGCTTCTTCGGAGCCTGAAAGAATTACTCTTACCTCTGTATTTTCAAAGCGAATATCTGCTTCATCCATTAATTTAAGAACAGACATAGCTGAAAGGCAACCTGAAAGGTTATCATTTGCACCGGGAACACTTTTTGTATAGCTCTGGAAGAAAAGAAAACCTATGTAAGGAATAATGAATACACAAAGAACAATACCTACTACGAGAAAAAAGGTATTTGCTCCTGCTGATTCAACACCCTTTGCTTCAAGAACGATAAATTTAATAATGCTTGCAATACAACATGCAACAAGGCCAACAACCGCAGGAATAAGAAAAAGCTTCATTCCTGTTCCGCCAAGCTTGTAGTTAAGAATGCATTCATGCTGGGAATCAGAGTGACCAACAAAGATGATTCTCTTCTTGGTTTCCCCTGTTGGCTTACGAGTTGCAATAAGGTTATGTGAAGTGTGACCTTTGAAAAGCGGGTCAATGAATTGCTTATACATCAAGAATTCAAGCACAAGAGGAATGAATCCGAGTACTGTAAGCAAGAAACTTACAAGAGGATAACTGAAATAAAGAATAGTTGCAATAATTGCCATTGCAACAGTAAAGGGAATAAAGCCCATAAATGCCTGACGATGAACAATAAATTCTTCGAAAGAAACATCATCGGACCATTTCTTTAAATCCTCACCCATTGACTGCTGAGCTGCAAATTCTTCCTTGCTACCGGGAGCACGTGGACCGATTTTTTCACAGATTTCTGTGATTTTGTTCACCATATAATCTGTGTTAGCATCGAGGTTAATTTTTGCAGCTTCAAGTTTTGATAAAACTGTTTTCATTGAAATCACCTTCAATTTCCAAAATACACAATAAATATAACACAATAAAATACCTTTTACAACACTTTATATAAAATTAAATATATTGATTTTATATAAGTATTATTGTAAAATACAGATATTATCACAAGGTGGTGTTTTTCTATGGTAAACGATTCAAAAGTATTATTTTACAAATCTGCTGCTAAGGAATGGCTTCAGGCAATGCCTTTAGGTAACGGCTTTCTTGGTGCTATGGTTTACGGCAGAACAGATAATGAAACAATCGCAATGAACTCCGACACTCTCTGGACAGGCTTCCCCCGTCCCTCTCAGGTGAAAGATGGTGCAAATGAAGCGTTCATAAAAGCAAGAGATTTGGCAATGAAAGGCGAATACAGAAAAGCGCAGGACATTATTGAGGACAAGGTTCTTGCACATTGTTCTCAGGCATATATGCCCCTTTGTCACATCAAGTATAAATTTAAAAACACATATCTTTTGAAAGATTATGAAAGACAGCTTGATTTAGAAACGGGTGTTAATACCGTTACATATTCCCGAGGTAAAAATAAATTTAAAAGAGAGAGCTTTGTAAGTGCTATTGAAGATGCTTATATTGAGCAAATATCCTGTAATCAGAAAGCTCTTAATTTTGAAATTTCTCTTACAACTCAGTTAAAGGGTAAAGCATACTGTGAAAAGGGTGTTTTGATTTTGGATGGTATGGCACC
>JAZNTF010000264.1:0-20739 GCA_045591625.1 Candidatus Fimenecus sp. | reverse complement strand
ATTTCTAACGATATGCTTATACAAATCAACAAATTGTTTGCATCGTTATAATAAGGGAGAAATAATATGAAAACATATTACTTGAAAATTAGAGAAAAATTCATTGGTGAAATCAATGCCGGAAACAAAAAACACGAATACAGATTAGCATCTCCTGAAAGAACGCAAGTGAAAGTGGGAGATACCCTGGTTTTGATTTCTAATCAAAACAAATCGGTATTCGTAAAAACCACCGTAAAGGGTATAAAAATTTTTCCAGGCTGGAGAGAAGCTTTAGCGGATAATTGGCAACAAGATTTTCAAAATTTATACTCCACGATTGATGAAGCGTTGAGAGAGTGTTATAAGTTTTATCCCAAAGTTGAAGTCGATACTTATGGTATTATCGTTTATGAAATTGAGCCGCTTAAAACGGACATCTTACAATCCAGCATACTTATTGACACTAATATCATAATCAAAAGAGAAAGTAGCAACAACGCAACCTTCGAAATAGCCAGTTTGTTTAATTGGTTTGCGAAAAAAGGCTCTGAGATTTTCGTTCATAAGTGTTCCGAAGAGGAACTCTCTACTCACCGTGATGAAGTGGTCAAAAACAATATGCTGACAAAACTAAGGTCATACAACACCTTGCCTACATTCACACATCAACTGGACGATTATTTTGAAGCAGTAATTTCTAAGTATCCAAAAGACCAAAACGGAATTATTGATAATATTTTGTTGCGCGAGGTGTATGATGGTAATGTCGGCATATTACTAACGGACGACTCTCTTATTTTGAGGAAGGCGCAGGAATTATACATACGGGATAGAGTCCTTACATCGGCTGAACTTCTGTCATGGTTTGAAACCTGTGACCCTAAAAACATTGAATATAAGATGTTGGCAGTTACGTTAAGTGAGTTTGGCGATATAGATTTAAGCTCTTCATTTTTTGATACATTGAGAGAGGATTACGAAGGGATTGCTTTTGATAATTGGTTCAAGAAAAAAGCCCGTAATAAAGAAAAGGCATATATATTCAAAAACGAATCCGGGCTGTTACAAGGCTTTTTGTATCTTAAAGATGAGTACGAGGATGAACCCGACTATCTGAAAGTGACACCGCCACTTGCTCCCAAACGTAGGATGAAGATAGGAACATTTAAAATTGAACAAACTGGTTTCCGTCTTGGCGAACGCTTCTTAAAAATTATTTTCGACAATGCAAGAAGCCGTAAGGTAGATGAAATTTATGTTACTCTGTTTGAAAATAAGCGCGATGGGGTCAAACGGTTGAAGTTATTAATGGAAGAATGGGGATTCCACAAACACGGCTATAAGCCGAATGGTGAACTTGTTCTTGTAAAAACGATGGAAACATACGATTCTAACGAAAGTCCTAAATTTAACTATCCACTTCTCAAGGCCGTACCTGATTGCTATTTTCTGCCTATATATGCCCAGTATCATACAGACCTCTTTCCCGATATGATATTAAAAAATGAGGATATGCATCTGTATGAAGACAAAAAGGCTCATCGATATGCTTTAGAAAAAATCTATCTTTCTGGTTCTTTTAACGCGCCTGCTAATCCGGGAGATTCGTTTGTAATATACAGAATAGCGGATCAAGGCTTTAAAAAGTACACTTCTGTTGTAACCGGCATCGCCATTATCGAAAGTATAACAAAAACAAAAACGGCCGATGAGTGTGTAGCTATTTGTAAAAACCGCTCTGTATTCACCGAAGAAGAGATCAGGGAAATGCATAAGACTCGACCAATCGTTATTAAACTACTCGATTATATGCCATTTACTACAAAGGTAACTTTAGATCAATTACGAGGAAGCGGGATTGTGGCAAAAAATGCCGGACCACGTCCCTTTAATCAAATATCCAAAGAACAATTCGAAATTATATACAGACTAGGAATGGAGGTATGAGTGTAATGAAAAGAAAAATACTTATATCTATAAATCCCGAGCATGTTCAAAATATTATCGCAGGGATAAAGAAATACGAGTATCGCAAAATTGCTGCTAAACAAGATATCTCGTCTATAATAATTTATGAAACAACACCCATAAAACGAATTGTAGCAGAAGCTGAAATTGTTGATGTATTAGAACTTCCCCCTGAGGAACTTTGGGAACAAACGAAAAATGAATCAGGCATTAGCAAAGCATTCTTTGACAAATATTTCAACAATAGAACGGTAGCGTTTGCATATAAATTAGGCGAAATCAAAGTATATGATACACCAAAAACATTAATGGATTACGGTATTAAAGCAGCACCGCAATCATTTGTATATGTTTGATTATGAGATGTATTTTCTGTGGAAATGATTCCTCATCATCAAAAAGCGTGGAACATATTGTTCCGGCATCGTTCGGTAACTCTATCTCAATTTTACCCAAAGGTATCGTATGCGACAAATGCAACAATTATTTTGCACGTAAAATCGAGGCTCCATTTCTTAATTCAGAAGCGGTTCTTCAATTAAGACAAGAACTCGAGATTAATAATAGGAATGGAAAAGCTGTAAATAAATTTGCCGACTTACCAACTAAAAACATAATGCAAATTTCCCAAGATTTACATCTTGTTATGTCGCACGAAGACAAAAGTGAGGAAGAAATAGAACAAGCTGTATTTGAATATCAAAAATACCTCAAAAGAACAGATGAATTCCTCATAAAACCCGATTATAATTTATCTCGACTTTTATCCAAAATGGCTGTAGAGGCTTTTGTATATAAATGTCTTGATGATATGAATATAATTGATTATATTATTGAAGATGAGGCATTCAAAAAGATTCGACAATATGTTCGTTACGGCGGGAATTACATTTGGGAGTACAACGCTCGGAGAATTTATGCACGCAACGAAGCATATCACGGGGATGTTACAACTCACATCAATTATGAGTTTGATTTTCTATTTACTTCTCAAGGAAAGGCATATTTTATAATTGTTATGTATGGTATCGAATATGTTATCAATATAATTGATAATACAATATCGGATTACAGCGAATGGCTAAAAGATAATCACTATATAAGCCCTTTGTATATATCACCTGAACAACGAAAAAAAGAATTTGAAGGATATATGAAATTTTTCGAAAAATAAGAATGACAATATATTAGAGTTAAAACCTAGATTTCATACCGTTACAGTACTATCTTGAATTTGGTTAGAGTGGAGGAATATCTTGTGCCGCAGTATTGTTGTGAAAATTGCTTTAACAACTTATACATCAAAGAATTTGTATTAAGCAAAAACTGCATAGGAGATTGCAATTATTGTGGTTCAATCAATGTGAATATCGTCTCCGTTGAAGAAATAGGACAATATTTTAGAGAGTGCTTTGACAAGGCTTTTGAATCAATTGAAGAAGGCACAGGTGCAATGTATGACAGTGATGCGAAAGAATATTTGGTGAATCAACGATATTCAGTGATCGACATTGTTAATGAGGAAATGGTTTTTGAGGACGACACATCGGATGCACTTCTTAAGGATATTATTCAAGAGTCTGGCCCGAGTTTCAGAGACATAAAACATGGTGATTATGATCCCTATGGTGACATTTATGAAGAAAATTTTGTTATAAAAAATGATTTGTACGGTATTTACGATACGAATATGTATTCAACATGGGAACGATTCAAATTTACAGTAAAACACTATAATAGGTTTTTTGATGTTGATGGTGTTATGGTGGGAATAGATGAAAGGAAGGCATTGTTGGACAATTTGCGTCATTTCATCATGGAGTATGAGGAATGTGTTCCTTGTAATTCTATTTTTTTTCGAGCGAGACAAGATTCTTCTCTAAATTTTGATACGATAAGTATAGACAAGGAATTATCCCCTCCGCCTCCTAATTATGCTCAAACAAACCGTATGAGTCCAGCTGGAATATCTTACTTATACTTGGCTTCTTCTATGGAAACTGCTTACAAGGAGTGTGGGTATAAAAGCGGGAACATTATAATGGCTAAGTATTTTTCAAAAGAGGAATTACAAATTGTGGATTTCTCAAAAACTGTTTACATTGGACAAGCCAGTATTTTCAGTAACGATTACGATCATGATTCAAGATGGTATAATGATTTTTTAAATAAGTTCGCAATTGAAATAAGCAAACCGGTAGATAAGAAAAAAACAGATCTTACTTATGAATATACTGCTACGCAACTAATAGCAGAATACATTCGTGCATTAGGTTTTGATGGAATCTGTTTTAATAGCAGTACAGGAACGGGTAAAAGTTATTGCTTTTTCTATGGACCTGATTTAACATATTGCAAAAAAGAATATGGGATATCGGATGATGAAATAGATTGGTATTGCACATTACCTTCGTTTCTTGATGTCTTTCATATTAATGAAATATCATTATGCTCATTATATGAGAACGGGAAATTAAATGAAGAAAAATCACGTTATAACGACTGATTCCCGAGGCAAAATATGTAGTTTTATAGACCATTGTAAATGCACACATACAAAAGAGTCTGTTTAAACTTTTCGAAATTGATAAGTGGGTAAACAGCGGTCAAGTGGAGGAAAACATGAGTGACAAAAAATCAAAAAACTTAAATAACTATCTAAATAAAATAATTGAACATAAAACTCTTAGTTGTATAATTGCAATTATGCTGTTTATACTGCCATTGATTGTAGTTCATTTTCTTTTTAAATGGAACAGTAATATAGAATGGATACAAGCAGAATGGGATGCTGGGGATGTAATTTCATATATAGCAGGCTTTGAGGCTTTTATTGGAACCACCTTTTTGAGTTTCCTTGCATTATGGCAAAACCAACAACATAAACAAGAAAATGATAATAAAGATAAAATGTTGTTAGAGGTGGAGAACGAAAAAATTCGACTATCCAACCTTCCGCAGTTTCTTATTCAAACAGCGGATTATAAAAAAGCAGTAGATCCAAATGCAAGAATATCTGCGCCTGACAAGGATATTGTAGTTCTCGATTATCTTAAAACACACGGTTTCTTTGTCAATTCTACAGGTACATATTGGATTCCTTATGATAAGGTTCCTGGGATTGAAAGAAGCCAATTGAACAAACTTATTTCCGTTGTAAATTGTGGTAATAACACTGCACATCAAGTCAAGCTTTCAATAAGCATAAACGGAAAAGAATACCCAGATGAAAAAGCATTGTCTGTAAAAAAAGATGATGAACTGTATTTGTATATTGGAATTGATAATAGCACTTCTATGCAATACGATTTAATATTGACGTTAAGATATTTTGACTGTTTTCAAAATGTATACGAGCAAAAATTCTTGTTAAAAAATGAGCCTGAATGCATATATTTCAAATCATACTCAGATGTCAAATTGATAAGCCGAAACAAAAGCATGGAGTTTACAATTCAGCAATAAAAAAACATCCTTGTAATTGGTAATTTTCCAATTACAAGGATGTTTTTATTTAAATATCAACTCGTAACATATAAACTCTCGTGCTCTTGCCTCAATATTCTTCACTAGACATATCCACTCCATCTGATTTTTTTTCAGTTGCTCAGTTACACCTTCAGCCTCTTTCATCTGTTCCACAAGCGTATCGAACATTGCTCTTGCTAGATTTTCTATCTCTGCACAGTGCTGATAAAGCTTTCCTTTCGTAAGTAATACATTAAAAAGAACACGATTATGTTTTTCAAGATAATCCTTATGTAACATACCCCATTTACCAAGCCTGATATTTGCTTCTTCGGGTGGGAGCATGAGGTTTGGGATATTGTAATCTCCAACTCTGCGACAACTTATAGAATTTCCGTTTGACATAATAACTTCCTCCTTATTTTTCGCTCTTATCAATAATTTTCACTAGTAGCTCATCAACATCATCGGTGGGTAAATTCTCCGACAAAAGCATATTACGGAACTCATTCATACCGTTGACAAGTAAATTGCACTCGAAATCTGTAAACTTAATTTTTATCTTTCTGCTCATATTAAAAACCTCCTGTTATTTGGTAATTTTATTTTACCTTATAACAAGAGGTTAGTCGAATGTATGGATTTAATTTCGGTAGCGGCTACCGAAATTATTTCTATCTTTCTACAAAAATATCGTATATGAATCTTGCTCCAAGTCTCAAGCCTGATATAAAGCTATCGGCATTACTTGTTGTTGAAAATTCAATGTAAGCACTGACATAGTTTTGAAACAGCTCCTTATCCTCATCGGTAAGTCTTGCGGTAAGCTGTTCTTCTTTCTCTGCAAGATTACTCAGTTTCTTCTTAAGCTTAGGTGTCAATTCTGAATTGACTTCTTGTGGCTCAATATTACCGTAATAAAAATCTTCAATAAATGTTGACATTATTTCATCTCCTCATTTATACTATGAAGAGGTGCTTTTGGTATGAAAAGAATGTGTATGATGGTGCCGTGAAAAATATGTTTTAGGTAATCCGTTATAATCATTCATACCAGAAAGAAGGGGTGGATTCGAAAGCCCGTTAAGAAAACGATTCGGGGAATCGTTTTTAGGGCGTGGGACTTATGGTTGTTGTTTTACTCTGTCAATTCACAGCGAGGCAAAATGTCAGTTTTTCTGCAAACACCACCCCTGCCCACCAAAAATGAGAGTTTTCCTTTTGGAAGACTCTTATTTTTTTGTTTTGTAAAAAAAGAAAAGGGTGGATTCGAAAGCCCGTTAAGAAAACTTTGTCTGTGTTATTTTTCAAAACTTTTTTCTTCCTTTGCCTAAAATTTTGCATAAAAAAATCCTCGCACCGGACTAAAGCACGAGGATATACGTTCATGTTGATTTGTTTGGCGGGTTATGGTACAATTTAAAACGCAAAATTTATTTTGGGGTGATTTTTTATGAGAAAAAAACCGAATATTTTATTCATCGTGACCGATGACCAGCGTTTTGACACAATTCACGCTCTTGGTAACGATGAAATCATCACACCAAATCTCGATAAGCTCACCGAAAGAGGTACAGCTTTTGTCCGTGCACACATTTCAGGCGGTACCTGTGGTGCTGTTTGTATGCCAAGTCGTGCAATGATTCTGTCGGGCAGAAACCCTTTTCACCTTGAAGAGCTTGGCGGTAATATTCCGCCCGAGCATAAAACTCTTGCCGAAACCTTCAAAAATAACGGTTATGAAACAATAGGTCTCGGTAAATGGCATAACGGTTGTCCTGCTTATGCCCGAAGCTTTACCCAAGGTGCTAAAATCTTTTTCGGTGGTATGTGGGACCATTGGAATGTACCAACATGTCGTTACGACCCCACAGGCAAATATGATAATATTATAAATTTTGTAGTTGATTTTTATAATGATAATCATCCTCAGCCTCAGCATTGCGATGAGTTTGACCCGGGCAAGCATTCAAGCACTTTGCTTACAGATTCTGCAATCGAGCTTCTCGAAAAAAACGCAGGCAAGGACAAGCCCTTCTTTATGTATCTTGCTTACCTTGCACCTCATGACCCGAGAACAATGCCTGACAGCTTTCGTAAGATGTATGACGAGGACAAAATTACTCTTCCGCCTAATTTTCAGGAAATTATTGATACAAATTATCCTCTTATGGTGCATCGTGATGAGTCGCTTGCCGCATATCCGAGGGACGAAAAAGAAATCAAGCGTCATATTGCTGAATATTTTGCAATGATAACCCATCTTGACTATGAAATAGGTAGGCTTCTTGATGCTCTTCACGAATCGGGAGAAGAGGATAATACAATTATCGTATTCACCGGTGACAACGGTCTTGCTGTCGGTCAGCACGGTTGGTTGGGCAAAGAGGATATTTACGAGCATGGTGTTCGTATTCCGCTTATTATGGCAGGACCCGGAATCGCAAAAAACAAGCGTAACGATGCTTATGTTTATCTTTATGACATTTTCCCAACCCTGTGCGAAAAGGTCGGAATAGAGATTCCCTCTTCCGTTGACGGAAAAAGTTTTGCCTCACTTCTTGACGGTGAACATGGCGAAAGCTTCCGCGACGAGCTTTATCTGATATTCGACCAATTTGTCCGTGGCGTTAAGGATGACAGCTATAAGCTTATTGAATACCGAAACGGTGACAAGGCTGAGGATAAATGGACATTCCTTTATGATATAAAAAATGACCCTTGGGAGACAAAAAATCTTGCTAAGGAGGATGCCTACAAGGATAAGGTGTCTGAAATGCGAGAAAAAATTCTCATTCATCGTGATGAATGGGAGGAGCAGGCTCATCCGTGGGGCGTTGATTTTTGGAAAAGATTTTAAAATAAGTCTATAATAATGTTTGACATTATTCAGACTACGAAGAACCCGTATGGTGTATATCATCACGCATAGAAAGACTTGCAATAGCAGGTCTTTTTTGTTTTTGTTTTATCATTATTTAATTTTTTGCTTTAAAGTGTTGACATTTAATTTTCAGAGGAATATAATTGTAAAAAATGAACTTTTGAAGGTAATAGATATGAACTTAGCTCTTTCAAGTGCAAGTAAATATTTCTTTAACTTTAGCGTAGCTTATTATTTTAGCTATGCTTGTTTTGCTTTGAAAAAGTTACTTGTGAGAGCTCCGATAAATTTTTAAAAATTATTTAAATTTTTAATTGAAAGTATTTTAAAGCCTCACTTGTAACAAAATCAAGTGAGGTTTTTTATCTGAAAGGATGGTCCCGAATATGTCCGATAAATTAAGTGAAGCAAGAGAAATTATAAACAGAGTAGATTCACAGATGGCTGAATTGTTTACAGAGAGAATGAGAGCTGCCGAAATTGTTTTTGAATATAAAAAAGAATACGGACTTCCCATCGCAGACCCCGAAAGAGAGGAAGCTGTTATTGAGAAGAATTCAGCACTGATAGATGATGACGTTATCAAAGCCTATTACATTGATTATATCAAAAATCTTATGGGTATTTCACGAGCATATCAGTATCGTATGCAAAAGGGACTTAAGGTGGCGTACAGCGGAGTGGAAGGTGCATTTGCTCATATTGCGGCAGGCAGAATTTTTCCTGACAGCAACCGAGTTTCATTCAGAGATTTCAAATCTGCATACGACTCCGTTGTGAAAGGTGAAGCTGATGTAGCCGTACTTCCTATTGAAAACAGTTATGCAGGTGAAGTGGGACAGACAATTGACCTTATTTTCTCAGGCAGTCTTTTTATCAACGGAATTTACGAGCTTGAAATTCACCAGAATCTGCTCGGTGTTCCGGGCTCAACAGTTGATGATATTAAAAAAGTTACAAGCCACCCGCAGGCTCTCGGTCAGTGCCACGATTATATAAAACTCCGCGGATTTGATGTTGAAGAAGCAAACAACACTGCAACTGCTGCAAAAACTGTTTCTAATTTGAATGACAAATCTCTCGGAGCTATTGCAAGTGTTGAAACAGCTGAAATATACGGACTTAAGGTTCTTGAATCAAATATTAACAAAAGCGGAGAAAACACAACTCGATTTGCAGTTCTTTCAAAGGTTAAGGCTGACTCCCCTACACTTTCAAATTCAGTTCTTATGTTTACCGTTAAAAACGAGGCAGGTTCACTTGCGAATGCCATAAGCATTATCGGAAAATACGGCTATAATATGACTGCGCTGAGAAGCAGGCCTTTGAAGAAACATTCGTGGCAGTATTATTTCTATATAGAAATTGACGGTACAACGGACACAGAAAACGGACAAAAGATGATAGCAGAGCTGAGCGGTGTGTGTGACAAGCTTAAAATCGCAGGAACATTCGCACCGCATTGTGAAATATAGAGGTTGACGCAAATGATAGTAGATGTAAGTAAAAGAATTTTGATAGTCGGACTTGGTCTTTTGGGTGGTAGCTATGCCAGAGTTTTAAAACGATTCGGATTTCACATCAGTGCTATCACAAAGGAACAAAGCTCAATTGATTATGCACTCAATAAAAAGATAATTGATGAAGGCTCAACTGAGCTTGACGAAAAAATCATCGGTGAAGCGGACATAGTAATTTTTGCCCTTTATCCGCACATTTTCGTTGAGTGGATTGAACAAAATCAAAAGTTTTTAAAAAGCGGAGCACTTATAACAGATGTAACGGGTGTTAAATGCAGTATTGTGTATAAGGTACAGGAAATGCTCCGTCCCGATGTTGAGTTTATTGCTGCTCATCCTATGGCAGGACGAGAGGTTTCAGGAGTCCAGAACAGTACGGACAAGATGTTTGTGGGAGCAAACTACATTGTAACTCCCACTGATAAAAATACGCCGGAGGCAATTAGCACATGTATGGAGCTTGGAAAATTACTCGGATTTTCAAATGTTACAACTCTTTCACCTGAAGAACATGACGAAATGATAGGTTTTCTTTCACAGCTCACTCACTGCATCGCCATAACTCTTATGACATGTAACGATAAAGAAAATATGGAAAAGTTTACAGGTGACTCTTTCCGTGACCTTACTCGTATCGCACGAATAAACGACCTTATGTGGAGTGAACTTTTTATAGAAAACAAAACTGTTCTTCTTGAACAGATGAACACATTTATTGATAAGTTTAATGAACTTAAGACAATGCTTGAAACAGAAGATGTTGACTCAATGAGAAAAATGATGCGTCATTCAACCGAACGCAGAGCACTATTTGACAAAGAATAATTGTTTTTGGAGGAATTAAAAATGAATATGAATTTCAAAAGAAAATTGCCAATTCCTATGGAAATAAAGGAACAATATCCGCTTACATACGAGCTTGAACAGATGAAAGAAAAAAGAGACCAGGAAATAAAAGCTGTTTTTGAAAGCAGAGACGACAGATTTATTCTGATTATCGGCCCTTGCTCTGCTGACAACGACGACAGTGTTATAGATTACATATCAAGACTTAGAAATGTTCAGGACAAGGTTTCCGATAAAATTCTTATTATCCCAAGAATTTATACTAACAAGCCTCGTACAACAGGTGACGGATACAAGGGAATGCTTCATCAGCCTGACCCACACAAGGGTGAGGATATGTTAAAGGGCGTTGTTGCCATAAGAAATCTTCACATCAGAGCTATGAGTGAAACAGGCTTTACTTGTGCCGACGAAATGCTTTATCCTGAAAATTACAGATACCTTAACGATGTTCTTTCTTATGTTGCAGTTGGTGCCCGGTCTGTTGAAAATCAACAGCACCGTCTGACAGCAAGTGGTTTTGATATTCCTGTGGGTATGAAAAATCCTACGGGTGGCGACATTTCTGTTATGATGAATTCAATCACTGCTGCACAACATTCTCACACCTTCATTTACCGCGGTTGGGAAGTTGAAAGTCAGGGTAATCCGTTAGCCCATGCAATTTTAAGAGGTTATGTGAACAAGCACGGTCAATCAATGCCTAACTATCACTACGAAGACCTTATTAATCTTGCAGAAACTTATGAAAAATCAGGACTCAAAAACTCTGCAGTAATAATTGATACAAACCACGCAAATTCAGGTAAAAAATGGATGGAACAGCCACGAATTGCAAAGGAAATTATCAATAGCTGTCGTCATTCTGCTGATGTTAAGAAACTTGTAAAGGGTCTTATGATAGAAAGCTATATCGAAGACGGAGCACAGAAGCCCGAGGAATGTGTTTACGGAAAATCAATTACTGACCCTTGTCTTGGTTGGGATAAGACTGAAAAGCTTATTCTTGATTTGGCAGATATGCTTTAATTTGTCGAATCGTATCAAATTTTCCTTGACTTCATTTATCACTTTAAAGTATAATGGCTATGGAGTAATCCTAAAAAACATTCCGGAGGGAAAATATTATGAAAAAAATCTTAGCAATCTTTATGGCTCTTGTTGTTTTCTCATCATTTGCTTTCTTTGCAATCGGTAGTAGTGACGACAGCAGCCCATCAACACAGAACGATTCAGTTACACCTGATAATGACGACACAACAGCTGCTCCTGTCAAAAAGGTTTCACGCGGTACAATTTCAGGTAATGTTTACACTAATGATTTCATCGGTTTTTCTTTCACTAAACCATCTAACTGGACTTTCGCAACTGACGAAGAAATGAAAGAAACTCTTAACGCAGGTGCAGAATACACTGATTACAGCGACTTTGAAATGGCACTTTCAAAACAGGCAACGATATATGATATGCAGTCACAGGACACACTTGGCAACAGTGTAATGATTTTATATGAAAACACTATGTTAAGTGGTGGCGTAAAAATGACTGAAGACGAATATCTTGATGTTGTCAAGACAAGCTTACAGTCAGTAGATGGTATCACTTATGAATACATCGGCTCTAACAATGTTACTCTTGGTGATGCAACATTCAAAAGAGCTTCTTTCAAGGCTTCTGCATATGGTGCTACTATAAGCCAGTATTATTATGTTAAATCAATTGACAAATATGTTGTTAGTGTTATTGTAACTACAACAACAGAAGACATTGCAAAAATTGAAACAATGTTCAGCTGATTAATTACATAAAAAATTTGAGAGCATTCCGTTTGGAGTGCTCTCTTTTTGTTTCTATTTATTTTTCTTTGGTGTGATTTCATTCCACAAAGTAAAGCCTAAAATCAAGACACCGCCTATAATCTGCATTATTGTCATCTTCTCACCCAAGCCAACGGAAATAACAACGGCTACAAGTGGGTCAATATAGCTTAAAATCGCAGCCTTTTGACCCGGAAGCTCTTTAAGTGATGAAAAATAAAGACAATATGTAATTCCCGTATGGACAAGACCCACAACAAGGAGGAATATCCAGCCCTTTGAATCAAGGGTATGAAGATTTACTCCGTCCGTCAACAATACATAGGGCACAAGCACCGCAATTGCAGAAAGAAACTGCATAAATGTACGATGAATTCCGTCAACGGTTTTTGTGAATTTATTGAGAAGAATAACTGTTGCGTAAAGAGTTGCTGCACCAAGTCCGAATAAAATGCCTTTTATATTATCCGCACCCTGACTTGTGTCACCTATTCCCGTGATAAGCACAATACCAACAGTTGACATTATAAAGCATATCCACTGCTTAGGACCCATTTTTTCTTTGAAAAGAATGGGACAAGCCACTGTTACAATAACAGGTGCGAAGTAATAGCTGAGAGTTGCAACGGAAATTGTTGTGTACTTATATGCTTCAAAAAGCAAAATCCAGTTAAAGCCCATTGCCACACCGGACAGAATAAGTATCGGTATTTCTTTTTTGATTTGTTTGAATGGAATTTTCTGCTTTGTTACAAGAAGAAATCCACCAATCAGAATTGCTGCAAGAACAGCACGATAAAGAGCAATTTCACCTGACGGCAACGAAATATTTCGTACAAAAAGTCCGATTGTACCAAACACCGTCATTGATATAATGAGCATTGTTCTCGCATTAAGTATTTTTTTCATAATTCATCTCCAATTGTTATTAGAATTATTTTATTGCAAAAATAAAATATCGTCAACTGTTTTATTGTAAAGAACAGTAAAATATGGTATTATTTTATCATTATTAAGGTAAGGTGGTGGAGAACATGTTCGAAAAATTACTCTATGAAAAATCAAGCTGGGAATTTTTAAAGAACACTCCCCTGCCTGTTGCTGTCTATGGTACAGGGAATGGTGCCGACAGGGTATTCGAGGAATTTGAAAAGCTGGGCATTGCCGTTTGTGCAGTCTGTGCAAGTGACGGATTTGTGAGAAAAAGGAGCTTTCGTGGCTTTGAAGTGAAGTCCATATCACAGCTTGAAAGTGAATTTGAGGATTTTGTCATTGTTTTAGCCTTTGCAAGCCCTCTGCCCGATGTTATAAACAGCATAAAGGCTTTGTCAACTCGTCATAAGATAATTATGCCCTCCGTTCCCGTTTTCGGTGATAATATTTTTAATAAGGAATTTCTCCGTTCACATCTCGAAGAAATCGAAAAAGCCTATTCACTACTTGCTGACGAGAAATCAAAAGAAGTTTTTGAAAGTATTGTCCGTTTTCAGATTACGGGAAATCTTGACTATTGTTTCAACTGTGAAACAGACAAGGATGAGGCATTTGAAATATTGAATTTAGGTGAAAATGAAAGTTTTCTTGACCTTGGTGCTTATCGTGGTGACACAATAACGGAATTTTTGCACTATACAAAAGGTTATGAAAAAATCGTGGCTGTTGAGCCTGACAAAAGAACATTCAAAAAACTGCAGACTTACTGCGAAAGCCTTAATAACTGCATTACACTCAATAATGCAGTATGGAATGAGTCAACAGAGCTTTTCTTTGATGGCAACAAGGGTCGTGGTGGCTCTGCAAAGGATACGGGAGAAGCTATAGACTCTATTACAGTTGATGAAATAACTGAAAAATACGGAAAATTTACATATATCAACATTGATGTTGAGGGTGCGGAAAGAGAAATGCTTCAGGGTGCAGAAAAGACTTTAAAACAACACAAGCCGAAATTGTGTATGGCAGGATACCACAGAAGTGAGGATATTTTTGCACACGTAAATCAGATTAACGAAATAAACGGTGACTATAAAATATATCTTCGTCATCACCCACACATTTCTTTCTGGGACACAAATATTTATTGCATTTAGGTGAAATTATGGCTATTAAACTCATTGTTACTGACCTTGACGGTACATTTTTGAACAGTAATCACGTTACAATTCCACAAGAGAATATTGAAGCATTTAAAAAGGCTCACGAAATGGGCATTAAGGTTGCTGTTGCCAGTGGAAGAACAAGAATTTTAGCAGATTATCTTTTGGAGCAATTACCATTTTTAGATTATCTTATCACTTCAAACGGTGCTGTGACATACGACATTAAAACAGGTGAAGTTGTTTGTCAGACGCTTCTCAGCAATGAAAAGTCTGTTGAAATTTTCAATATCCTTAAAAACTATAACCTTATTTATGAAATTTACTATAACGGAGACTGCTATATGAATCCCGAAAGCTATTCACAATTTTCTCCTGAAAATGTGTCTCCTCATATTCACAAGCTTTTGAGTAATTTCATAAAAGAAGTACCCGATTTAGAATTGCTCATTGAGAAAAATGGTATTGAAAAGCTCAATATTCTGACTCTTTCCGCAGAGCAACGAATTGAAATCGGAAGCAAAATTTCTGAGGTGGCATTTGCTTCTTCATTTCCTGTTACTGCAGGTAAAAACGGTAACCTTGAGATGACCCATACAAATGCGACAAAGGGCTTTGCAGTCAAAGGACTTGCAGAAGCACTGGGCATTACACCAAGTGAAATTATGTGCTTTGGTGACGGTGAAAATGATTGTCCCATGTTAGAACTTGCTGACTATTCTTTTGCTATGGAAAACGGAAATGATTTTGCAAAAAATGCTGCAAAATTTATGACTGACACAAACGACAACGGTGGTGTTGCAAAAGCAATTAAAAAATATGTATTCGGTGAATAAAATGGATATTAAAAACTTTAAGGGTGCAATTTTTGACCTTGACGGAACTCTTTTTGATTCTATGGGAATATGGAAAGATGTTGACACAGCATTCTTTAACAGTCGTGGTATTGAAATGCCCGATGATTATCAGGAATGCATCAAGGATATGCACTTTAAAACAATGGCAATTTATACAAAGGAAAGATTTAATCTACCTGACGACATAAATGACATTATGGACGAATGGTGCGAACTTTGTTTTGATGAATACAAGAATAAAATCGGACTTAAAAACGGTGTTTATGATTATCTTGTATCCTTAAAAAACAATGATATTAAGCTTGCCTTTGCAACTGCAAATACAACGGAATTAAGTGAGGTCTGTCTTAAATCAAATAAGATTTTTGACCTTTTTGACACAGGTGCTTATCTTCACGAAACAACAAGTGACAAAAGTGACCCCGATGTTTACTTACTCGCTTGTGAAAGATTGGGTTTAAAACCTGAGGAGTGTATTGTTTTTGAGGATATTCTTCCCGGTGTTCTCGGTGCAAAAAAAGGTGGCTTTGCTGTTTGCGGTGTTTATGATGAATTTTCAAAAAAAGACGAATGTGAAATTCGTAAAAATGCGGATTATTACATAAAATCATTCCGAGAACTGCTATAAAATCTATACATATTTACACTTTACAAATTGTTGAAAAAGGTCTATTATATATGTAGCAGATTTTGTAAAAAAATTTTTAATGAAAGAAGAATGATATATGAAAAAGACAGTTTTAGTTGAAACAAGCGCAAGACATGCTCACATTTCACAGGAACACCTTGAAATCCTTTTCGGTGAAGGCTATGAGCTCACAAAGAAAAAGGACCTTTCACAGCCCGGTCAGTATGCTTGTGAAGAAAGAATAGCAGTTATCGGACCTAAAGGTCAGTTCCCGGGTGTTTCAATTCTCGGACCTGTAAGACCTGCTACTCAGGTTGAAATTTCTGCTTCTGATGCACGTTCAATCGGTGTTGCAGCAGTTGTAAGAGAATCAGGTGACATCGCAAATACTCCCGGTTGCAAAATCGTTGGACCTAAGGGTGAAATCGAAATCGAAAACGGCGTTATCGTTGCAAAGAGACATATTCACATGACTCCTGATGATGCTGAAAAGTACGGTCTTCAGGACAAGCAGGTTGTTGAAGTTAAGGTAGCTTCTGACGACAGAACAACTACATTCGGTGATGTTGTTGTTCGTGTTCATCCAAACTTTGCTCTTGCAATGCACATTGACACAGACGAATCAAATGCTGCTCTCTGCAAGCCAGGCACAATGGGTATCATCCTTTAATTGAAAACTACATAAAAATTTGAGCACCTTCCGTAACGGAGGGTGCCTTTTTTTGTATGAATCAGGATAAATTATAATTTATCGGGGAGCTGGAATGGTGTGTTTATGCCTCCCTCTGACGAGGTGCGGGTGTCCGGTGGACACCTCTGCGAAGCAGAAGCACCGACCGAACCGGCAGGTGAGAATTAGGTGTCAAAATCTTTGATTTTGACGGAGGGAGAGATAGGTTTGTCTGTTCACTAAATCTCTCCCTCAGTCTCGCTTTCGCTCGACAGCTCCCTCGTCAGAGGGAGCCGAGAACGGACACCCATTAAACTTACCGATAAACTCCAATTTATACTTCCTTCCTTTTGTTAATATAGAATATAATCGGTTTTTCTTCGGCTATTTCCACCTTTTTTGGTTGACACAGGGCGTTGAAATAATGCCATCTGCTGAGAATTATATATGGCAACACATACACAACGGGCATAATTATCACACAGGACAAAATCCATCCCGTAAAGGAAAAACAACAAAAAGAATATCCGAGAGCGTGTCCTTCCATAATATTTATACTGTTTTCTATCACTTTAAACGGATTTTTCAGCTTTTTCTTTAATATTAAATGTGAACAAAGTGCATATCTTTTTATTGTGACGAAAAAGAAGAAACTGCCAATTACAAAAAGCATTATTGTTGAAACAAAAAGTGTGAGATTAATGTTAAAGCCATAATTTTCTTTACGATAGCTATATATAAGAAGTACGGACATAGCTATTGACGGTGAAAAATAAAGTGCCGCCCAACTGATTAAAAGCAAGGCTCTCAGAATAATTGTTGCAATATATGTCATATACTGTCTGAATGAAATTAACTTCCTGACCTTTTTGAATGTAACCTTTTTATTGACAGATTTCAGGAAGAAATATCCATTATTAAAAAGACGGATATAACAGAAAATAACGAAAGAAGCAATAATGCACAGGCTCATTATTACGGGAGGTATATACTCCCCATAGGGGGAAAGGTATTGAACGGACTCAAAGTCTGTCTGTTTTAAAAAAATCAGCAGAAGGTAATTCAGAAAAGTTAATAAGGCAAATGTGACAAAGGGTAAAATTCCCACAAAAAAGCATTTGGAATAGTTATTTATCATACTTTTCTTTGCATCTAATTTAATATCTGATACTTTCATTTTTTGTTCCTCCCTTTTTAATTATTGTTGACACAAAAATAATTTTTAATACTTTTAAAGGAGAATATTTATGTGTGGAATAGTTGGTTTTGCTGGAGAAAATCAAGCTGCACCAATACTTATTGACGGATTACGCAGACTTGAATACAGAGGCTATGATTCATCGGGCATTGCAATTTACGGTGATAAAATAACCCTGATTAAAGAAAAAGGACGAATTGACAATCTGCAACGAAGGCTGGATACAAAAAATCTTCAGGGCACAATCGGAATCGGTCACACAAGGTGGGCAACCCATGGTGCTCCCGACTCAATCAATGCCCATCCGCACAAGTCAATGAATGATATTGTAACTCTTGTACACAACGGAATTATCGAGAATTACATTGAACTGAAAAGTGAACTGATTGAAAAAGGGTATGAATTCAAATCAGAAACGGACACAGAGGTTGTTGCACAGCTTTTTGACTGTCTTTTTGACGGTGATGCAATCGGTACAATGATTAGAACAAGCGAAAGACTACAGGGCTCTTATGCCGTTGCTATGCTTGTAAAAGGCTTTGAGGACAAGATTTTTGCTATGAAAAAGGATAGCCCTTTAATTGTGGGTAATTCAAAAAATGAAACCCTGCTTGCATCGGATATTTCCGCCATTCTCCCCTACACAGGAAATTGCTATATTGTAAACGACGGAGAATTTCTGCAAATTTCTAATGATGATATCAAGGTCTATGACAATAACAAAAAGGAAAAGACTGTAGATTTTAAAAATTTGGATTTGAATATTGATGTTGCACAAAAAAACGGATACGACTACTTTATGCAAAAGGAAATTTTTGAGCAACCAAGAGCCTTTAAAGATACTATATTACCTTTAATTAAAAATGGAAAAATCATACTACCGTTCTCCCTGCCTGACAGATTTATCGAAAACCTGAAAAGAATTTACATCGTGGCGTGTGGCAGTGCTTTTCACGTTGGTATGACTGCAAAATACATTATTGAGGATATGGCAAGAATACCCGTAATTGTTGATATTGCAAGTGAATTCAGATACCGTAATCCGATTATTGAAAAGGGAGACCTTTGCATTTTCATAAGTCAATCGGGAGAAACAGCCGACACTCTTGCCTCTCTTCGTGAAGCAAAAAAAAGAGGTGCATTCACCTTGTCCGTTGTCAACGTGCCCTTCAGTACAATTGCAAGGGAAAGTGACGGAGTAATTTACACAAATGCGGGACCAGAAATTGCAGTTGCTACTACAAAGGCTTTTTCCACACAGTTAGGAGTTGTTTATGCACTTTCTGCGCATTTTGCCCATGCTAAAGGCTTAATTACCGATGCTGAAATCCAAAGCTTTACGGAAGAGCTCCTTTTTCTTCCTGACAAAATCAAAACTACCCTTGAATGCGACAAGTTTACTGACCGATTGGCACAAAGAATTGCAACAAAGGAACACATTTTTTTCATTGGTCGCGGAATTGACTATCCCATGTGCCTTGAGGGTGCATTAAAGCTCAAGGAGATATCATATATCCATTGTGAGGGCTATGGAGCGGGAGAATTAAAGCACGGAACAATTTCACTGATTGAAAAAGGTACTGTTGTGGTGGCAATTGCAACTGACGACCTGCTCTATGCCAAAATGGTCTCCAATATAAAGGAAGTCCACGCAAGAGGTGCTTATGTAATCGCAATAGTCAAGGAAGGCACCCCGGGTGCAGAGAAAATTGCCGATGAGGTCATCTGTATTCCAAAAGCATCACAATATCTCACCCCATCACTCACCGTCATCCCCTTGCAATTACTTGCATACCACACAACCGTCAGAAAAGGTCTTGATGTGGACAAACCGAGAAACCTTGCAAAAAGCGTAACGGTGGAATAATATAATTAAATGATAAAGCGGAGTTTAATGATATGAATGCAGAGTGCAGAATTCAGAATGCAGAATTGTGTAGTGCGGGTGTCCGGTGGACACCTCTGCGAAGCAGAAGCACTGACCGAACCGGCTGGTGAGAATTAGGTGGCATTTTCGTAAGAAAATGACGGAGGGAGAGATAGTTTTACTGCTAACTAAATCTCTCCCTCAGTCTCGCTTTTGCTCGACAGCTCCCTCGTCAGAGGGACCCGAAAACAAACAATCGGTTTACCCCCGCTAAACTCCGATTTATCTTACTGTTTGTGAGTATACGCATCCACAATAGTTTTGTCTGTAAAGGTTATAAACTTTACTTAATTCTATTGAGCGTTTATATCCTTCTTTTTTCTTAAAATCGGACGGTAACCAATTAACCCCATATTCTTCGGCTAATTCAAAACCAATTTCATTGATTTTTTCGGCATTTTTCAATGGGCTTATTGTAAGAGTTGTTGTGAAATAATCAAATCCGTTTTCTTTTGCTTCCTGTACTGTTTTCAGAAGTCTTAAACGATAACATTTAAAGCATCTTTCACCACATTCACGGCAATCTTCAAGTCCTTTTGCCATTTCGTAAAACTTTTCACTCTCGAAATCACAATCAAGCATTTTGACAGGATATTTTGTTTCCATTTCACTGATTAATCGTTTTTGCTCTGCCTTTCGTTTTTCGTATTCGGCTTCAGGATAAATATTAGGATTATAATAAAGCACAGTTATATTAAAATGTTGTGAGAGATATTCAATGCAGTAACTACTGCATGGTGCACAACAAGAATGGAGAAGAAGTGAAGGTGCTTTTTCTCCTAAATTTTCAATTATTTTATCAAGTTGTTTCTGGTAATTGATTTTTTGCATAATTATATCCCTTTAAAGAAAACGGGCGATTCGTGAATCGCCCCTAC
>JAZNTF010000263.1:0-4090 GCA_045591625.1 Candidatus Fimenecus sp. | reverse complement strand
AAGGAAAAAAGTGAGTTAATCAAATCTTATTTAACTCCGTATAAAGAAGAAATCGCTATGTTCTATGAAAGTCATAAAGACTCAAAAGAACGTAGCGATTTTGTTAAGTCTTTCTTTAATTCTATACCTTATGAAATAACTCTTTCGAATGGTGTTAAAGCAGGTTTTGAAGCGTATTCTGATGCTATAAGATTATGGCGTGGAGATAAGGATACGCCAGAAAGAGAGTGTTGGGATAAATGGTTTTCGGTTGAGGATTATGTTTATGGTCTTATTCTTATGGAACAATGGACAGAGCCACAAGCATTGCTCTTGCCTAGTGTTGATGAACAACTTGAATTTATTGGCTCTAAAACAAAAGGAAATGCTTTTCTTCCATTACCACAGAGTGCTATTGACTATGTGCTTTGTGGTGGGAGTGGTTTTAGTGAAGGTAAAATGAGAATTTACAGACAGTTTACTGAAAGTTTTTCAAAAGATGAAAACATCAAATTTTTGAAAAATGAGTATGGCACAGGTGGAGGAACAAGTGCAATTCCTGGTACAGGTTTTTGGGAAAGTCATGATTCTAAAGGCATTGAAATTTACGACCATTACAGTGAGCCGAAAAGAAGAAACCTTATTAAGTGGAATTATATTGAAAAGCGTATATCTGAACTTATAAAGTTTGATAGATATTTAAATCCTAAAGAAAAAGAAATGTATCCGCAGTGGCTTGAAAACACATTGGTAAAAGAAGCAGAGTGGCGAAAAGAAAATGAAATTCGTCAAATAATTCGTACTGCACTTGATGAAAAAGAACCAGCAAAAGAATATAGATATGAATATAATCTTGGTGATACTGTATATATTGGTGCAGATGAATATACTATTCTTTCACTTGAAGACACTGTAATTCTTAACGATAGTCAATATCCACTGTTTAACAAGGAATTTTTAAAAGCAGAATTTGAAAAAAAGGTAAAGGAAAATCCTGCGAACAATCATTTAAGAGTAGAGGTTGAACGTGAAATCACTACTGTTATTGACGAACCCGAAATGGAAGTAGATGAAAGTAATAAACCTGATTTTCTTGTTCAATATGAGCAAGTAAAAAAGGAAAATCCTGATAGTGTAGTTCTTATGCACACGGGAGGCTTTTATAATGCCTTTGGTACAGATGCAGAGACTCTCGAAAAATATACCAATTATGTAGCAACAGGAAAAAATCTTTATGGGAATGTTTTCACATCTTGTTGTGAGGTTCTTGATTATAACCTCAGTTATTGTGTAAAAGAACTGAACGCTAATAACATCGGAATTGTTGTAATGACAGTAGATAAAGGTGTTATTGAAAGATACCCAACTCCATCAGATGAAATAACTGAAACTTTTGATGCCAACTATACCGATGTTTTCTTTGTGAACGATGGGAGTAAAAATGTTGAATGGGTATATTACAATCCTGACGGTAATGATGGTAAAGGGCAGTTTGTTAATAACCTTTTCACATTCGATGATATCAAAAAAGCTGCAAAGTTATATACAGATGAAAAATCCTTCTTTGATTATCTCGGCTCAGTATCAAAACAGACACTTTCAGACTATGGGACAAAAGAATATAAGGATGACTATGAGTATTTCCATTCTGCAATTGATTTCGCTGATTGTACGAAGGATACTATGCAATATCTTATTGAAGAAGCAAATAGTGTGGAACAACCAGTGTTAACATTTGTTCAGCCGGAAACTAAAGAAACAGAAGTGTTATATAAAGTTCTTTCTGCTTTGAAGATTGACGATATTGACCTTACTTATGAAGGTGGTATTCTTGTTGCAAGAGATAATGACAATATGTGGAGTGGCAAAGAACTTTATGAATTCCTTGTAAAAGAAGCGTTTGTTTTTGAAAAAGACAGTTCTGTTCTTGGTATTAGTGATGAACTACTTACAGATTTTAAAGAATTATCAGAAGGTTATGGAGTGCCCGTTAAAGATAGTATCTTAAATCCCTATTGGCAACAGTATAACGAGTTAAAGGCAGAAAATACCAATAAGTTGTTTTTATATCAAGTCGGGGACTTTTTTGAAGCACTTGGTGAAGATGCAAAAGTTATGGCAGAAGTACTTGATTTACAGCTTACTCACAGAACAATCGGTGATAATGTAACCGTTGATATGTGTGGCGTTCCTAAACATCGACTTGAAACTTTTCTTAATATGCTTACAGATAGAGGTATTGATGTTGCAGTATGCTATTTTGAAAATGGAGAACGAAAGACAGCAACACTTGTTTCTCAAAACAAGGAAGACCCTGTAGAAAGTAAGCCTGTAGGCAGGATTGATTATCTTGGTACAAGTGGTAAGGTAAGAGAAAGTATTGAGTACACAAGTGAATATAAATTCGTTAAGGATATCAAGGAAGAAAATTACTACGGTGTACCAATGGAAATATATGTTTATGCCGATAAAGACGGTAAAACAATTTCCACTGATTTCCAAAGCTCACTTGACCCATTTCCGCAAGGCTTTAAGGTAATCACAAGTCCGTATCTTGAACGAGCCGAAGAAGAAATTATTGATGCAGACCTTATAGGCAAAGAGGTCATTATTGATGGTGATGAATATGTCATTGAAAAGATTGACCCCGTTTTTGGCGATGTTTCAATGAGAGATACAACATCAATTTATCCTATAAACAGAGTTGAAAAAATCGGTTTTGTCAGAGAACATTTGGCATTTGAAAAGCAGGAATATACAACTGAAACGGTTGCTGAATATCTCGCAGAAGAAAGTGAACTTTCTTATGATATTGTTGTAGAAACAATAAAGATGGAAGAACCCACACTTACTCCTCCTCTTTGGGAAGAAAATACGCAAAAAGTAACAACACTTCATCCAACTATTCCTGACAGCGAAAAGCACAATTTCAGAATAACGGATGACAATTTAGGTGTCTGCGGTCCGAAAGAGAAATTTCGTAACAATATGGCTGCTATCAATCTCTTGCACGAGCTTGAATTTGAAAACCGTCTTGCAACTCCCGAAGAACAGGGAATACTTTCAAAATATGTTGGCTTCGGTGGTCTTGCTGATGCTTTTGATGAAAGCAAAGCAAATTGGGCAGATGAATACAAGGAACTTATTGTTACACTCTCTCCTGATGAATATGCTGCAGCAAGAGAAAGTACACTTACAGCTTTTTATACACCTCCCGTAGTTATCCGTGCTATGTATGAAGCACTCGGCAATATGGGATTCAGCGAAGGTAATATTCTTGAACCGTCTTGCGGTACAGGTAACTTTATAGGTATGCTTCCCGATAGTATGCAGAAGAGTAAATTCTTCGGTGTTGAGCTTGATAGCTTAACAGGTCGTATTGCACAGCAGTTATATCAGAAGTCCGGTATTACGGTTCAGGGATATGAAAACGCATCACTTCCTGATAGTTTCTTTGATGTTGCCATAGGTAATGTGCCTTTCGGTCAGTTCAAAGTAATTGATAAAAAGTACAACAAAAATAATTGGCTCATACACGATTATTTCTTCGGTAAGACTCTTGATAAGGTTCGCCCCGGTGGTGTAATTGCATTTATCACATCATCAGGTACTATGGATAAGAGAAATTCGAATGTCAGAAAGTATATCGCACAAAGAGCCGAGCTTCTCGGCGCTATTCGTTTGCCGAATAACACATTTAAGGCTAACGCAGGTACAGAAGTAACATCCGATATTCTTTTCTTGCAAAAGAGGGATACTCTTGTAAATGATGAACCTGATTGGATACACCTTGACCGTGATGAAAATGGTAACGAATACAACAAGTATTTTGTCGACCATCCTGAAATGGTACTCGGTGAAATGGTTATGGAGTCCTCACAGTTCGGTCATTCCTTGACTTGTAAACCGTATGAGGACAGAAATCTTTCTGACCTTTTAAGTGAAGCCGTACAGAATATTCACGCAGAAATTACGGAGTTTGATATTTCGGAAATTGGTGAGGTTGAAGATAATTCAGTTCCCGCAGACCCGAATGTAAAAAACTTCAGTTTTACTGTTGTTGAGGATAAGATATATTATCGTCAGAACAGCAGAATGAACCCTGTTGATG
>JAZNTF010000262.1:0-3976 GCA_045591625.1 Candidatus Fimenecus sp. | reverse complement strand
CAGTATATGGATTCATTGAAAGAAAAAAGCTATGACGGAGAAAAATACCGTGAAAATCTGGTTTTAAACGCAAGAAAAAACTTTGCAATTGCTGTACCATCTATCCAGGGCGAATGTGTTGAGGAAATTCTCAAAAACCTTTCAACAGACACACTTGAAAACTTATGTGTTTCTCTTGAGAAACAAACAAAATCAGTTCTTCCGCCTGTAAGTCAGCTTTATATGGAAGAAAAAGTAAACAACAACTCAAATAATGAGTTCAAATTTTAAGGAGGAAAAATATAATGGCTATTTTTGAAACAATTAAACTCGACAAAGGACTTTACAACACAACTAACGGTTTTCTTTCTGAACTTGAAAGAATTGACCCAAGCGAAAACTACAAGGGTACTTCTCTTGAAGGACTTGATGCATTTGAAAGACAGTTAAAACGTTTTGACATCAAGCTTAAGGGTGCCGGCAGCTCAACAGTTGACAAATTCTTCGCAACAACTGACTCTGCTGTTCTTTTCCCTGAATATGTGTCACGAACAGTCCGTCAGGGCATTGAAGAAGGTAAGCACCTTGATTCAATTGTCGCAACAAAGACAAATATCAACGGACTTGATTACAGAACAATCACATCAATTCCAACAGCTGACGAAAAAGAACTTAAAGAAGTCAGTGAGGGTGCACAGATTCCTGAAACGGTAGTACATACACAGGAAAATCTCGTAACACTTAAAAAGCGTGGCAGAATGCTTGTTGCATCTTATGAAGCAATCCGTTTCCAGCGTCTTGACCTTTTCACAGTTACACTTCGTCAGATTGGTGCTTATATTGCACGTTCACAGTTCAAGGATGCAGTTAATGTTCTTATTGACGGTGACGGTAACAACAATCCTGCTACGGAAATTACTCCTGCTGCATCAGGCACGGTTTCATACGAAGATTTAATCGCACTCTGGAACAGCTTTTCACCATACGAAATGAACACACTTATTGCATCTCCTGATGTAACTGCAAAGCTTCTCACTATACCTGAATTCCGCGATGCTCCTGCAGGTCTTAATTTCCACGGTAACGGCGAAATGATTACTCCTCTCGGTGCAAAGCTTATCAAGTCAACTGACATTGACTCTACTCTCGTAGCCCTCGACAAGAACTATGCTCTTGAAATGGTTACTGCAGGTGGCGTTATGACAGACTTTGACCGTCTTATTGACCGTCAGCTTGAACGTGCAGCAATCACACAGATTTCAGGCTTTGCAAAAATCTTTGCTGATGCATCTAAAGTAATGAATGTTTAATTAAGGATGATGAAAAATGATTAATGTATGGTCTGTTTCTCAGTTGCTTGAAGATGTCGGCTTATTATCGGAAGAAGAAACAAAGCGAATCATCCCTTTTTGTATGGCAGCGTGTTCAAAGCTTTCAAAAAGGCTCAAGGATGTTAAATTTGAGGACGAACCTGCCGTAATTAACGCTTGTGCGGGAATTGCATTATATAATTACTCGCTTCTTCAGTCTCAATCCGAAGATAACGTAACATCCTTTAAAGCGGGTGACATGACAATTTCAAAAAGTCCGTCCGCAATTTTTGAAAATGCAATAAAATTCCGCGACGAAGCGATGCTTAATGCAACTGATTTCTTAACAGATGTGGATTTTGTTTTTCAGGCGGTGGAAATATGAATATCAACAAAATGCTCGACCGATATGGCTCATACGTTTATATTTCAAACAGGGAAGATTGGAAAAGCTGTGCATTTCACGCCTTCATTCAGCCTTTACGATACAAGACAAAACTTTATATGGAAGGTGCACGGACTCCAATCGGTATAAACAATAATGATGTTTATCTGTACATAGGACCCGGTAATCACGACATTACAAAACTCCACGACGGATACAGAATCCATGATATTGAAAATAATATCTATATGATTGACCGTGCCGAAAAGATAAAAATTCGCGATAACATCGTATATATCTGGGCGGTAATAAGAAAAACAACGGAGGGTAACACATGACAATAAACGGCAATATCGTATCAGAAATAATGGCATCACTTACAAGTCAGGGTCAGTTTGCCGACCTTACTTTTGTTGTTGCTTATGAAAACGATATAAAACCTATCCCTTTAGACAAGCCTATTGTTGCGCTGTCAACAAAAGGTTGTCAAGTCGGTCCGAAGCTTACTGAAACCCTTGAAACGGGTCAGATTATTTCTACCGACAAAAGAGAACTTGATACTACAATGAGCCTTGATATCTATATGCCATATTCTGCCGGCGGTATGCAAGCTCATAAGATTTTTGACAGAATTGCTACATATTTGTTATTCGATAAAAAACTCGACATCACAAAATCTACCTGTAACGAAACCGAATGTGATAAATCATGTCAGGCAATCGTCTTAAAATCTCAATTCGTTTTCCATAACATAGTATCAGCATAAATCCCCTGTGCCTTCCATTCGGAAATGGAAGGCACAAACTGACCAATTATAATTTGTATAGTAAAATATCTTTTTATTGAATTATAAATTTTTTCTTGCTATAATTTTATCAAAAGGAGTTGATAATATGTCAAATGAATTGCCAAGAACATATAAAAGTTTCTGGGAATGGGATGAAAAATCAAAACAAATTCAATATACAGAAGAAACTCCTCTTCTCGACAAGGACGGAACACTTCTTGCGAAGGGTTGGGCAAGAAAAAATGTATTTACTTATGACCGAAATCTTTCTTCACCTAATTGGCGAAAAAAAGAATGGGATTTTTATATAATCCGAAACAAAAACTATATCGTTGAGTTGAGCTTTGCAAATATTTCAATCGGTGGTTATGTTTGTGCTAAATTAGTTGACCTTCAAAACCAGAAGGTTATCGCAGAGGCCAACTATATGTATGCAGGTGGTGAAAGCAAATATATTCTTCCGCCGAAAGGTGATGTGCCTAACTATTTCCGGGCCAATGTAAGGGAAGCACAGGTAGAATTTGATACTCACGAAACATATAAAACATTATGGTTTAAAGCTCCTTGCAACGGAAAAACAGTTGAATGTAATTTCCATATGGATATTTTACCGGGTCACGAAAACATCACAACCGTTCTTCCTTTTAAAAACCATCCGACCCGATATTTTATGACTACAAAGCAGAACTCGATGCCCGTAAGCGGTACATACAGATTCGGCAATGATGTCTATGAATTTTCAAAGGAAGACACCTTCTGCTATATGGATTGGGGGCGTGTAAATACTCCGTATAAGCTTGTTTGGTATTGGGGAAACGGCTCTCAGTATGTCTATGACGAAAACGGTGAAAAGCACATTTTCGGATTTGAAATCACCTGGGCAATCGGTGATGAAAGTTACGCTACCGAAACCTGCCTTTTCTGGGATGGTAAAGCTCACAAAATCGGAGCAGTGGATGTTGAAACATTCCCTAAAGGCAGATATATGGAAGAATGGAAAATTGTTTCCGAAGATGGTCGTTTTGATATGACAATGACACCATATTTCGATTATGAATCAGAATTCAGCATTGGTGTGGCAGGTACACACTGTCATCAGGTAAATGGTGTGTGGAATGGTACAGTAACTTTAGACGACGGAAAAGAAATCGAAATAAAAGACCTATATGCTTTCTGCGAATACGTGGAAAACCAATGGTAATACACTAAATAATAATCTGCAAATCAACAAAAAGCCCATCGGGGAAAATCCTCGATGGGCTTTTAATTTTAACTTATTAATTAGTCAGCGTTTTCTTCTTCAATTTTATCAACAATTTCCTGTGGAATTGCCTCACCATGTTTAACGAAGATAATCATCAATATACCTAATGCGAAACAAATTGGGCTGTAATAGAACAGTGACATATATGTTCCTGCAAACATTCGGATAAATCCGTAAAGAATTGGAGATGCAATCTGTGCTGAGAATGTTGCTGTGTAGAAGTCGGATCGTAGCCATGTCGTTCTGTGAGC
>JAZNTF010000261.1:0-5043 GCA_045591625.1 Candidatus Fimenecus sp. | reverse complement strand
AAGGAGTTGCCTTAATTAATTGTCTTCCTAAGACCGCTTGGCCTCCGACTTTTTTCTTGGTTTTGGATTATCACGGTCAATATTAAGAATAGCAGTTGCTTTTTCTTTATCGTCAACAAAGAGTGCATAAAGCACTTCGTTATAATCCATTGCCCAATCTGTAACAAGCTTATAAACTTCTTTTGCTGTCATAACAGAAATAACATTTTTTGATACATCGTTGAATTTGACCATATCAAAAAGTGCACCAGAAACGCTCATCTTTTTAAGATTGAATGGGAATTTGCTGATATCTTCTGTCTTGTTAGCTTTTCTCCACTCTTCAAAGTTAGAGTTAAGAATTGTAAGCATATATTCTTTGACAGAAGCTTCCGGATAACCCTTTTCAATGTAGTATGAAACATTTGCTTCAGGGTCTTTTCTCTTTGAAAGTTTACGCTTACCACCATTTTCCTCTTTCATAATAGGAGCAATGTGTGCGTATTTGAGAGGCTTGTTGCCAAGTGCTCTGAAAAGCTCGATGTGAGTAGGTACTGATGCAATCCACTCGTCACCACGAACAACGTGAGTTGTTCTCATAAGGTGGTCGTCAACCGCGTGAGCAAAGTGATAAGTAGGAATTCCGTCCGCCTTTAAGATGACAACATCATTCACATTTTCGCTCATTTCGATTTTGCCCTTAATCATATCTTCGAACTTGATTTTTCTGGAAATATCACCTGTTGAACGAAGACGAACGGTAAAAGGAATACCAGCATTGACTTTTTCGATTATTTCCTCATCAGTAAGGTCACGGCATTTTGCATAAGAACCGTAGTAACCCTTGATATCTTCGTTTTCCTGCCTTGCTCTTATTTCGTCCAAATCTTCAGGAGTACAGAAGCAAGGATAAGCTTTATCCTCTTCCATAAGTTTTTTAGCAAAGGTACGATAAATCTCTCTACGGTGACTCTGTGTATATGGACCATAATCACCTGTTTCTGTACCAAAGCCTGTAACACCTTCATCAGGGTCAACACCAAAAGCATTAAGACCTGTTACGATGCCTGTAACACCATCTTCTACTTCACGCTTTTTGTCAGTATCTTCAATACGGAGAATGAAAACACCACCGGTTGTGTCAGCAGTAAGCTTTGATGCAAAACCTGCATAGAGTCCACCGAAGTGTAAGTATCCTGTCGGGCTTGGAGCAAATCTTGTTACTCGTGCACCTTCAGGTAAATCTCTTACAGGAAAAAACTCTTCGTAGTACTCTGTGGTCTTGTCCACATCTTTAAATATAAGTTCAGCAATTTTTTTGCAGTCTGTCATATAATAACCTCTTATTCAGGGAGAATTGCGTTTGTTGTGATGTATTTAACACCGCGCTCAAGCATTGTGTTAAGTAATTCAGGTGTATCAACTGTCCAACAAGCTGCTGTTAGATTGTTGTTGTGAATATTCTGAATAGCATCAAGGTCTTTGAGTGCTCTTTTTGCTTCAAAAGCTACACCGAAACCATTTTCAATACATTCGTGAATTTTTTCTTCTTTAAGTGAGTGTACAAGCAACCATAATTCCATATCAGGCGAAAGACGCTTGAACTCACGAAGGATAGGTGCATGGAATGAAATAAGAATAACATCTTTCTCAATGTCATAAGCACGGATTATATCAAGAAGGCTCTTAACCTTGTCAATACGTTTATCCTTAACTTCAATCATAGGTTTGATATTTGCTTCTTTACAAATTTCAATATATTCTTCAACAAGGCAAACACCAGCGTCAGGGTATTTGTCAATATTAGCACCGTTAGTGAATTTTACTTTTTTAAGGTCCTCGTAAGACATTGTCTTAACGTCGCCCTTTTCTTTAGCCATAGACTGAAGCATATAATCGTGAATAATTACCCATTTGCCGTCTGTTGTACAGTGAACATCACATTCAAGAGCGTAGTAGTTATACTTTGCAGCTTCACGGAAAGCTTCAAGTGTGTTTTCCGGAACAATAGCTGAAAGACCTCTGTGCGCAGTGAAATGAACATCGGACAGGTCTTTTGTTGTTGCAGTTGCTACAGGAACAGTGTCTTTAGCAAGCTTTTTGCCGTAACGCACATCAGTATAAACCTTTCTCAATGCAAGTGCGGAAATAGCTGGTACACCTAATCCGAAACCGAGACCAATTAATGTTTTTTTCTTGTTTTTCACGAGTAATCCCACCCTTTAATTTCGCTTATGTGTAATCTAAAATATTATACAATATAATTTGGAAAAAGTAAACGATATATTTCAATTTTTACTCATATTTTAGAAGAAAATAGTGGGAGATGCGAAGCCTATTAAACTATTGCGTTTTTTATACCATTGTGCTATAATCAACATATATATATTGGGTTATTATGAGTAATTATGCATTTTTTCAGAAAGGAGTAAAAAGCCATATGGAAATATGGGAGGAAATATATAGACAAATATATTTTATCGGACTTCAGACTCTGCGCTACGGCAAGAGGTTTTTCAGATGGTTTTTAACTTTAGTTCGTAAGCCTGTAAAGGCTGTTGTTAAATTGATAGTAGGGCTTTTGAGATTGGTTGATAAATATACACTCAAGAACCTTCGAGACGATTTTACTGAATTCAAAATGTCACGAAAAAAGCATAATGAGCACTCACAACATAAAGACAGTAGTAAATCCGGACGAAAAAGTTCGTTTTCATATATTTTGAATTTGGTTATGCCCGTTATATCCTTATCCGTATTGGTATTTGTCGTTGCTTTTTGGTCGGATGCAGCTTTTGCCCTTGAAATCAATTACGACGATGAAGTTATCGGATATGTCCGTGATGAAGCTGTGTACAGAGAAGCAAAAAATCTTGTTCTTGACCGCTTGGGTTCCGGTGTAGCATCAACAGATAATTCACAGGAAGAAAAAGGCGAAAATTGGCCGGGAAACAATACTGAATATAAAATAAAGATGGTTAAACGCACTCAGATGAGTGATGCTTCTGAAATTTGTGATAAAATCATTGAAAAATCCGATGTTAAAATCACAAGTGCTTGTGGTGTTTATATTGATGATAAGTTTATATGTGCAGTAAAAAACGAAACGGATGCACTTAGTGTTTTTGATTCTATATTATCTGAACACGAAACAGACGAAGGGGATGCTGTTGTCAGTTTTGTAGAGAATATAGATTATGTTCAGGGATTTTATCCTGATGGTGAAAACACAATAAAAGATGCTGATTTTTTGTTGAACAAGCTTAAATCCGAAACAGAAGAGCAATACTACACAATTGAAGAGGGCGATAGCCTTCCCTTGATTGCACAAAAATTCGATATGACTGAGGATGAAATTAAAAGTCTTAATCCGGATTTATCTGAAGACGTGAAAAAGGGCGGGAAGCTTCTTTTATCCAAAGCATCAGGATTTCTTCATATACAGACAACGAAAACTGAGTACTCAGAAGCAGAGTTGTCTTATGAGACAGTTACCATGAACACCAATAATTTATATGTGGGAGACAAAAAGGTGGTTTCAGAAGGCGAAAATGGTCTTGAACAGATAACATCTTTGGTGACATATATAGATGGTGTTGAAGTGTCAACAAAAGAGGTGTCCAGAAAGGTTATCAAAGAACCGATAAGTGAAAAAATTCTTTTGGGAACAAAGAAAAAACCTGTTGTCTCAACTCAAAAACCACAAAATTCAAAACCTTCCGGGAACAAGAAGGCTCGTTTGGGTTGGCCGACTATAGGTGCATATTCCATATCATCACCTTACGGAGAACGCGATTTTGGCGATGGATGGCATGGCGGCGTTGACTTTGTAAGACCCGGTGGAAGTTCCGGTTGTACGGTAGTTTCTGCCGAGGCGGGTGTCGTAATATATACAGGCTGGTATGGTTCCGGCGGAAACACGGTCATAATTGACCATGGTAAAGGGCTTACAACTATGTATTGCCATATGCAGGATGATTCCATTAAGGTTTCGGTAGGGCAAAAGGTTACACGTGGTCAGCCGATAGGTAATATTGGTGCTACAGGCTTTGTTACGGGTCCACATCTTCATTTTGAAGTAAGAGTTAATGGTAAGGATGTTAATCCTATGCCTTATTTGAATTAATTTTATTTATGTTAAAGGGCAGGCTTTAAGATGGAACAATTTGTTATTGCCGGGTTAAAAACTGAATTTACTGTTCGAGAAAATCTTTTGCGGGAACGTTCTGAAAAATATCGCGCAGAATTTGATGAATCAGAAACGGACATTAAAATAGATTTGACAGAAGAATTTTTGCGAGAAAAGAACAAAAGATATCCGGCACTTACTTATGAAGAAACGGAATATATGTGGACCGGCGCAGACTTTTATAAGCAATTAATAGAGCATAATGGAATTATGCTTCATTCTTCATGTGTGGAAAAGGATGGCTCGGCATATCTTTTTTCTGCTCGAAGCGGAACAGGAAAATCCACTCATACACATCTCTGGCTTAAAAACTTGCCAGGAACAAGCATAATTAATGATGATAAACCGGCACTTGTTTCAGAGAATGGTGTATGGTATGCCTATGGTACTCCATTTTCAGGGAAAACCGATGAAAACCTGAATGTAAAGGTTCCGGTAAGGGCAATTGTATTTATAAAAAGAGCAGAAAAAAACAAGGTTGAAAAAATATCGAGTCAAGAGGCAATTAAATTGTTGCTTGAACAGACCGTGAGACCTACGGAAAAGGGAAAAGCAGAAAAAATGTTGGATTTGGTCAGCGGTCTTCTTACAAGCATTCCTGTACTTTCATTGGAATGTAATATGGAAGATGAAGCAGCTACAGAGTCATATATGGGCATAGAAAGGATTTTAAAAAATGAAGGTTAAGAGTGGATATATATTAAAAAATGTTGCAGGTAGTAAAATCGTTATGGCAATTGGTGAGGAAAGTGCGAATTTCAATGGTATTATCACTTTTAATGAAGTTGGTGCAGAGATTTTTACTATGCTTGACGGTACAAAAACTGTAGAAGAAATCGTAGCGAAAATTGCAAAGGATTATGAAGCTCCTTATG
>JAZNTF010000260.1:0-2543 GCA_045591625.1 Candidatus Fimenecus sp. | reverse complement strand
CGTACCGGTTCGACCCCGGTCACCGGCACCAAAAAAGCACTTTTAAAAAGTGCTTTTTTATTTTTTAGATGTTAAACTGTTTATAGTTTTTATTTTTCGTACTCTTTTTATGAGTGCGATTTTTTTGTATAAAAATCTTTTTTCTTCCACACAATATATATGGGAGGATTATATATGGATTTCTTTAAAGCTTTTTTAATTGGTGGACTGATATGTGTTGTTGGACAACTATTAATTGATTGCACTAAACTTACTCCTGCACGAATTTTGGTCTCTTTTGTTGTACTTGGTGTTATTCTTGGAGGACTAGGACTTTACCAACCATTAGTTGATTGGGCCGGCGCTGGAGCAACAGTACCTTTAACAGGTTTTGGTAATGCTCTTGTTCAGGGAACAAAAGAAATAATTCGTGAAAAAGGTCCGATAGGTATATTAACGGGTCCGTTAACATCTGCTTCTGCAGGTATTACTGTCGCAATGGTCTGTGGTTTGATTGTTTCTTTTATAACAAAACCAAAATCAAAGTGAAAATCTATAAATAAAACAAAAAGGACTGCTCGAAGTGAACAGTCCTTAACAACTTTTTAAATAAGATTATGCAACAGTCTCAGAAACGAAGCTATCGTCACAGCATGAGCATGAAACGTAATTTTCAGCATCGTTACCGATTACAACTCTCTTACTATCAACATATTTCTTGATAAGAATATAAGCTGCAACTGCAAGAGCAGCAATACCAACAATAATAGCAATTACTTTAAAAGCCTTTTTCATAATGAGTAACCTCCAAAAGTTTATTTACAATGAATATTATATATAAAATAAATGTAAATGTCAATTATTATTTTGAAAAAGAAAAATGCCGCAGACTTTCGTCAACGGCAAAGAACTACGTAATTTTGTCAAGCCTTAAGCCTTGTTAAGCTTTGTAACGAGGGCAGACTTTTTACGAGCTGCATTATTCTTATGAAGAAGACCCTTAGCAGCAGCCTGGTCGATTTTCTTAACAGCAACTTTTACAAGCTCATTTTTGTCAGCTGCATTAGTGTCAATAGCAACATTAGCCTTTTTGATAGCTGTCTTAAGAGCTGAGTTTGTTGACTTGTTACGCTGTGCCTTTGTCTTGTTAACGAGAACACGCTTTTTAGCTGATTTGATATTTGGCATATTCGTTACACCTCCTTCGTATTTACAGATACATATATTAACACGAAACAAAATAAAAATCAAGTTATTTTTTCTAATTTGACTATTTTTTTTCGTAATAATTAAAAACACGAGGAGATTATATGAGTATAAGAACGGATATGGCAATCGAAAAACATGAAATGCTTGGAGAATCCGATAAAAAAGGTATAATAGTTGAGCATATAAAAAAAGAAGATATAGTAATAGTAAAGGTGGAAATTGTTGATGATGAAGGTGAAAAACAGATGCAAAAGCCTATGGGTAAATATTTCACCTTAGATTTACCTGAGTTTTCCCATGAGAGTGAATTGCTTGATATTCGCCTAAAAACTATAACAGAACTAATTAGAGAATTACTTCCCAAAAATTCGAGAACGTTTCTTATCGCAGGTCTTGGAAATGAAAATATTACACCGGATGCTCTTGGCCCATTGTGTGCAAAAAAGATTTTTGCTACCAGACACTTTGAAAGCTTAGCAGCAATTAAACAGCATTTACCGAAATTAAATCCCGTTGCTTCTGTTTCAACAGGTGTTCTGGGACAAACAGGAATTGAAACATCTGAATATATTAAGGGAATAGTAGATTTTGTTAAGCCTGATACAGTGATTATTGTCGATGCGTTAGCATCAGGTAAACTGTCAACCCTCGGTAAAACAATTCAATTATCTAATTCAGGAATAACTCCTGGCTCCGGAGTAGGGAATTACCGGAAAAGGATTGATGAAAATATACTTGGTGTACCCGTTGTGTCAATTGGTGTACCCACAGTTGTAGGACTTGAAACAGATGATGATATGTTTGTAACTCCAAAAGATATAGATACGATGGTGAGTCGTGCGGCTAATCTTCTTGCACTTGGTATAAACTGTGCAATACAACCCAACCTTGAACCAGAAATGTTTCTTGCCTTATCATAATTTGCTTTTTATTCGCATAAAGTTTAATGACATTTATGTGGAAAAGAGCTGATAAAATGAAAAAAAGGACAAACAATAAAGAGATATTATCTGAGCATATTCTTTTGATAATTTTACCGCTGATACTATTAATTTTAGTGTTTAGTAACGGGCTTGAGAAATCATTTGAAACAATATTGTATACAGGTGCTTATCTTTCAACACCTAAAACCATGTTATCAAACAATAAAGAGATAACATCTGATAGTATTGATGAAATGGTGGGTTCAGATACGATAGAAACTGAGCCGGTAAAAAAGGTTTCTTCAATTCCTGAGGATATTTTACAACTGGTGGCAAAGGCAGAAATACAATATAAAAACTCATCTCAGGATGGTAAAATAGTTGAAAAAGATTATAGTACCTTGAATGCAACATCAGAATATAATGGTATAT
>JAZNTF010000259.1:0-12126 GCA_045591625.1 Candidatus Fimenecus sp. | reverse complement strand
CATAGTGTATATTATCTTGATTATATTTACTTGAAAAATTATATTTTATGTGATAACATAAAGTATAATAAAGATTGGAGATGATATTATGAAAAAAATCAGTAAGATTATATCGGTGATTTTGTCATTAGTTATGATTTTGTCAATTGTCCCAACAACTGTCAGTGCAATAAAAATTACCGGAACATGTGGTGATAATCTTGATTGGAGTTATGATACTGCATCAGGTGAGTTGACAATTTCCGGTACCGGTGAAATGTATGACTATAACGACAGTGTTTATCCGGGATGGGACCTTTACAAAACCGAGATTCAGAAGGTTATCATCAAATTCGGAGTTTCATCCATCGGTAATAATGCTTTTAATTTATGTACCAGTCTTCAGACTGTTGTTACTTCAAGAAATGTAAAAACAATCGGAGAAAATGCTTTTGCTAATTGTTTCAACTTAACTAATATTTCACTTGGCAGTAGTTTAAAGACAGTTGGTAAGAGTGCATTCAGTTATTGTACAAAGCTTAGTGAAGTATCTCTTCCGATTGCCACAACAACAATTAGTGACTATGCTTTTTACCATTGTGAGGACCTTTCAAGTGTTACATTGCCTAATGCAGTTACTACAATCGGTAAAGAAGCGTTCGGATATTGTACCAAACTTTCATGTATATCAATTCCAGAGAATGTAACTACAATCGGTGACAATGCATTTGTTGCTTGTGAATCCCTTGAGAATATAACTGTTGATAGCGCTAATGCTTATTATTCAAGTGATGCAAACGGAGTTATGTTTAATAAGGATAAGACAGAACTTATTCAATATACAACAGGTAATACAGGAACAGGATATCAAATTCCGGGTACTGTTACTGAAGTTGCTCCCGGAGCATTCGCTTATAGTGTATATCTTACCAATCTCATAGTTCCGAAAAGCTTAACAAAAGTAGACGATGAAGCTTTTATGTATTGTATGTATCTTAGTGACGTTTATTATGAAGGAACAAAAGCAGAGTGGATGGCTATTTCAGTAGGCACAGATAATGAATATTTACTTAATGCCAATATTCACTATAATTATTGCCCACACGATTATAAAGAAGAAATTACAACTCCCGCAACACATTTAGCAGAAGGTGTTAAGACATTCACTTGCTCTCTTTGCGGTGATGTATACACAGAAGCAGTTGAAAAAATCGCAGAGCATACTTATGTCCCTGTAGTAACTGACCCAACTTGTACAGAAAAGGGATATACAACATATACTTGTGAATGTAAGGATACTTATGTTGACGATTATGTTGATGTGATTCCTCATGACTATAAAGAAGAAGTTACAACACCTGCAACACATTTAACAGAAGGCGTTAAGACATTTACTTGTAGAGCTTGTGGTGATTCTTACAAAGAAGTAATTGAGAAAATCGCAGAGCATACTTATGTTCCTGTTGTAACAGACCCGACTTGTACAGAAAAAGGTTACACAACATACACTTGTGAATGTAATGATACTTATGTTGATGATTATGTTGATGTGGTTCCTCATGATTACAAGGAAGAAATCACAACTCCTGCGACTCATTTAGCAGAAGGTGTTAAGACATTTACTTGTAATGATTGTGGTGACTCATATACAGAGGTTATTCCTATGTTGGTTGACCATGAGTTTGAAGCAGTGGTAACAGCTCCAACTTGTACTGAACAAGGTTATACAACATATACTTGTATCTGTGGTGAAAGCTTCACTCGTGATTATGTGGATGCATTAGGTCATGTCGGAACAGGTGATGAGGTTTGTGATGTTTGTGGAGAAACAGTTGAACCGGATGATTCAACAATTTGTTTCTGCCTCTGCCATAGCACAGGGTATTTGAAGATATTCTTTGAAATTATACTCTTCTTCCAAAGCTTTTTCGGTATGAATAAGAGCTGCGCTTGCGGTGTAGTGCATTATTAATTAAATATATAGCCCAAAAACGGAGTCTTCTAAGACTCCGTTTTTTGCATTTCGAATTATATGTAGGGGAGATAGTTTCGCGTAGTGGCAGGCTTCCACGCCTGCAATGTATTTTAAATTATAATTTGCCGTTAGGATAGGAGATAATGTAGGGCGGGAGCAAGCCCTCGCCCTACGCTTACCAAATAAATCTCACCAATAACCTCCAATTTATCACCCTTGCAAAAATAATTAATTTGTGCTACCATAAAATTACAATATTTATGGAGAAGATGTTATGAAAAAATTCAGCAAAATCTTATCGATAATTTTATCAATAATGTTGGTTATATCAATCGTCCCAATCACAGCAAGCGCCGCAACATCAGGCACCTGTGGTGATAATCTTAGTTGGACTTATGACTCATCCACATACACATTAACCATTTCAGGCACAGGGGCTATGGATGATTATTCATCATATAATCGTCCATGGGAAAGTTATATGAATAGCATTGAAAATGTTATTGTTAGTGATGGTATAACAACAATCGGTAGTATGGCATTCGATTGGTGTACTAGCCTGATAAGTATAACAATCCCTGACAGTGTAATAACAATCGGTGATTATGCATTTTATAATTGTTATAGTCTTATAAGTGCAACAATCCCTGACAGTGTAACAACAATTGGTAATTGTGCATTTGCTGAATGCAACAGCTTAATAAGTGTAGCTATACCTGACCGTGTAACAACAATTGGCATTTATGCATTTTCGGGTTGCTACGCCCTTACAAGTGCAACAATCGGTGACAGTGTAAGAATAATCGGTAATTTTGCATTTGCTTTGTGCGATAGCCTCACAAGTGTAATAATTGGTGATAGTGTAACAACAATCGGTTTATGCACATTTCATGATTGCACTAGCCTTACAGATGTTTATTATTTAGGTACAAAAGAACAATGGAATGAAATTTCAATTAATTCAGGCAATTATTGTTTAACTGGGGCAACCATTCATTGTAAGAGTTTATCATCAGGCACATGTGGTGATAATCTCACTTGGACTTATGATGACACCACAGGCACACTTACCATTTCAGGTGAAGGTGATATGTATAATTATGAATATGGTAATTGTCCATGGGAACGTTATAAAGAAAACATTCAAAATGTTGTTATTAATGATGGCGTGACAACAATCGGTGATTATGCATTTTATTTTTGCTTTGCAATGACTAGTGTAATAATTCCAGAGGGTGTAACAATAATTGGGACTTCCGCATTCCAGTCATGCGATAGCCTTACAAGTGTAACAATTCCTGACAGTGTAACAGCAATTGGTGATGCTGCATTTCATTGGTGCAGAAGTCTTAAAAGTGTAGTAGTCCCAAGTGGTGTAACAAAAATTGGTGATAGTGCATTTGCTAATTGTAAAGAAATTATAGTAGATAACAATAACAAGTATTTTTCAAGTGATGAATATGGTGTATTGTTTAATAAAGATAAAACAACGCTTCTTCAATATCCAAGTGGTAATACAAGAAAAAGTTATACTATTCCAAACAGCGTAAAAACAATTGGTGATTGGTCATTTTCACCAAATAGTGAACGTTTAGGTGAATATTGTGATTACGTTAGCCTTACAAGTATAATAATTCCAGATAGTGTAATAACAATTGGTGATTCGGCATTTGAATGTTGCACTAACCTTACAAGTGTAACAGTTCCTGACAGTATAACAACAATCGGAGATAGCGCATTTTATTCTTGCGATAGCCTTTTAGATGTATATTATTCAGGTGCAAAAGACCAATGGAATAAAATTTTTATAGGTTCATATAATGATGATTTAACATCTGCAAGGATTCATTATAACTACCACATGCACAAATATAATTCTGTAGTATCTCCACCAACCTGTACATTACAAGGCTATACAACATATACCTGTGCTTGTGGTGACAGTTATGTTTCTGATTATGTCAGTGAAGCACCTCATAATCTTGAGTGGGTTACATTATCCGTTGCAAGCTGTACAACAAACGGTGTAATGCACGGATATTGTCAGGACTGTACATATTACGAAGTAAAAACAACACCTATGACAGACCACGCCGACAACGATGGTGACGGATATTGTGATACTTGTCCTGAAATTCTTGACTCAACAGTAGAATGTGAATGTAATTGCCACAAATCAGGCATTTCAAAATTTTTCTTCAACTTAATTCTTTTCTTCCAGAAGCTTTTTGGTTCAAACAAAGAATGTGCTTGTGGTGTAGCACATTATTAATTCAATAAATAACTCATTTGGCTCCCTCTGACGAGGGAGCTGTCTGCGAAGCAGACTGAGGGAGAGATAGTTAACAGTAAAAAATACTGCCCTTCAGTCACCTTATGTTGACAGCTCTCTTAAAAGGGGAGCCTATTTTATTATCATTAAATTTTCTTTACCCCTTGCAAATTTCTTTATATAAGTATAAAATATAATGTATTATTGTAAAACTACATAAAGTGTAGGAGGACTCGATATGAATTTAAGAAGTGAAAATGTATTAAGAGGTGTTGAAAGAGCACCTAACAGAAGCCTTTTTTATGCAATGGGCTATACTAAAGAAGAACTTGAAAGACCGTTAATTGCAGTTGTGTCTGCACATAGTGAAATCGTTCCCGGTCATATTCATCTTGATAAAATTACAGAGGCTGTAAAAGCAGGTGTTCGTATGGCGGGTGGTACTCCTGTTATGGTTCCTGCAATCGGTGTTTGCGATGGTATTGCTATGGGTCATGTTGGTATGAAATATTCACTCGCATCCCGTGAGCTTATTGCTGACAGCGTTGAAACAATGATTATGGCACATGGTTTTGACGGTGCAGTGCTTGTTCCTAACTGTGACAAGATTGTTCCCGGTATGATTATGGCTGCAGTTCGTCTTAACATTCCTGCTGTTGTTTGCTCAGGTGGACCTATGATGTCAGGTCTTATTGACGGTGTTGAAACATCACTTTCAAAAATGTTTGAAGCTGTTGGTGCTAAAAAAGCAGGTATTATTGATGACTGCAAGCTTTGTGAATTCGAAGAAAACGTTTGTCCTGGTTGTGGCTCATGTTCAGGTATGTACACAGCAAACTCAATGAACTGCCTTGCAGAAGCAGTTGGTATTGCTCTTCCGGGTAACGGAACAATTCCAGCAGTACATAGTGGTCGTATTCAGCTCGCAAAACACGCTGGTATGGCTATTATGAACCTTGTTGAAAATGATATCAAAGCTCGTGATATTATTAACGAAAAGTCAATCCGTAATGCTCTTGCTTGCGATATGGCTCTTGGTTGTTCATCAAACAGCGTTCTCCATCTTCTTGCTATTGCAAACGAAGCCGGTGTCCCTGTTGACCTTAAGATGTTCAATGAAATCAGTGCAAAAGTTCCGAATCTCTGCCACTTAGCACCTGCAGGTGGAACTCATATGCACGACCTTAACAATGCAGGTGGTATTCCTGCTGTTCAGGCTGAACTTGCAAAGAAAGACCTTCTTGACTTGTCACTTATTACAGCAACAGGCAAAACTGTTGGTGAAAATATTGAAGGGGCATATATTAAGAATACAGATGCAATCCGTCCTATTGATAATCCATATAGCGAAACAGGTGGTATTGCAATCCTTTGGGGTAATATCGCTAAAGATGGTTGCGTTGTAAAGCGTTCTGCTGTTGCTCCTGAAATGCTTTGTCATTCAGGTCCTGCAAGAGTATTTGACTCTGAAGATGCTGCTATTGATGCAATTTACAATGGCAAAATTGTTGACGGTGATGTTGTTGTTATCCGTTACGAAGGTCCTGTTGGTGGTCCTGGTATGAGAGAAATGCTCAATCCAACATCTGCACTTGCCGGTATGAAGCTCGATAAGACAGTTGCTCTTATTACAGATGGTCGTTTCAGCGGTGCATCCCGTGGTGCTTCAATCGGTCACGTTTCTCCTGAAGCTGCTGCAGGTGGTGAAATCGGTCTTATCTATGAAGGTGACATTATCGAAATCGATATCCCTGCAAGCAAAATCAACGTTCAGGTTTCTGATGAAGAGCTTAACGAAAGAAGAAAGTCTCATGTTAAGCCTGAACCAAATGTTAAATCAGGTTGGCTTGCTCGTTATTCAACTCTTGTTTCATCTGCAAAAGATGGTGCAGTTATGAAAAAGGTGTTTTAAATAAAGGAGAATATAGATGCCCAAATTAGTTAAAATCAAATCACAGTTAAAACAGAATAAGAACAAAACTTTCTGGATTACCATTCTTATCCTTGCTTTGTCTGTATGCTTTTTTGTAACAGGTTGCGGACTCCTTGTTTCCGCATTGATAAAACAGATTACTCTTAATATTGCAATCCCTGTTGTTTTGATGGTAATTTCATTGGCTTTATTCCTTGCTTTTCTTATCAATCGTAAAAAGTTTTATGTTCTCAAAGCAGGTGTTGTAGGTGAAGACAGCGCACTTGATGTTTTGAAAAAATTACCTAAGGATTACACAATTATTTCTAATCCTGTAATTCTTAACAGGGGAATTTCACTTGAACTTGATTTCGTTGTAATCGGTAAAAATGGTGTTTTCATTGTCGAAGCAAAAAATCATCGTGGTATTATCAGCGGTAAAACATCCAAGTCAAGCTGGAAACAGATTAAGCACGGCAGAAATGATAAGGTCTATGAAAAGGAAATTGATAATCCTGTTAAACAGAGCTTCCGTCAGGGTAAAAGAATGCAGGAATTATTCAGAGATTTTGACATCTTTGCAGGTATTTATCCTGTGCTGTACTTTGCAGACAGTAAAACAGAATTAAAAATAACTGACGATGCTGACCTTAATGTTCCTATTTTCAAAAAGGAAAAAGATTTACTCGATTATATCCAGAATACAAAGGGAAGAGAAACTGTAAGCAAGGAAGAACTTGCAAAAATCATTCGCTTTTTCAAAAGATAACATATTGTCCATAATACCCACATATATTTAAGTGGTGATATTATGGACAATAATTTTTATGAGAATAAACCTTCAAGAATCAGAAAAGAAGGAAAACAACCTAATGTTATGCTTAAAGTAATTGTTGTTCAGCTCATTTTATCACTTGTGATTTCCGGAGTCCTCTTTGCTGTCTGCAGGAGAGAAAGTGAGTTGTCAAATAATATTAAAAAATTTTATGGTGAAATATGCAAAACTGATATAGCAGTTTCAAGTCTTTTTACTGAGTTTAAAAATGTAGTAAAACAAACCTTTTCACCAAATGTTTTTGAAGAAACAAAAAAAGATACAAAGGTAACAGGAGAAGAATAACTTTTCTCCTGTTTTTCTGTAATAGGTATTGTATTATGACCTTTAATATTATTGGAATACAAGTAGAAATCACATTTCTTTTTGTAGCATTCATATCCTTTGTTATTTCATTGCAAGCACCCTCGAATGTGATTATGACAATTGTTTCATCAATGCTTCACGAGTCAGGTCATCTTTTAATTATGCTTCTTCTTGACAATAAACCTGAGAAATTGAGATTTGAGTTGACGGGAATTAATATTATAAGAAAACAAGATATAAAGATAAGTACAAAGAACGAAGTGTTGATTTCACTTGGCGGACCATTAATAAATTTGATTATTGTTATCCTCTGTTGTGCTTTTCTGATTTGTTATAATAATGATAAAATCTTAACTTTTGCGTGTATAAATCTCATACTTATGATTTTTAACCTTTTGCCAATTAAAAAGTTAGATGGTGCTGCTGTTTTGTTTTATTTATTATCAGAGAAATATAATTTCTTGGCTTGTTCAAAAATACTAAAGTTAACCTCGGCGGTTTTTATTGCAATTATATTTGTGTGGGGAGTATATGTTTTTATAAGCAGTAAATATAATTTTTCTTTGATTATTATTGCAATTTTTCTCTTTCTTTCACTCTTTACTGATAATGAATATTGAAATAAAACATAATTTATAGTAAAATATAATGAATAACTTTTTGTGAGGTCAATTATGGTAAAAAAAGAAGTTGAAAAACTGTTAAAAAAAGTTCAGAAGCCTGCAAGATATACGGGTGGAGAGCTTAATAGTGTAATTAAAAATAAAGAAGATATAAAACTCAGATATGCTTTCTGTTTTCCTGATAATTACGAAATCGGTATGTCACATCTTGGTATGAAAATCCTTTACAGTGTTGTAAATGAGCGTCAGGATGCTTGGTGTGAACGAGTATTTGCCCCATGGGATGATATGGAAGCACTTATGCGTGAAAATGGTGTTAAGCTCTATGCTCTTGAAAGTGGAGATAGCCTTGATGAGTTTGATTTAATCGGTTTTTCATTACAATATGAGTTAAGTTATACAAATGTACTTAATATGCTTGATTTGGGTGGTGTACCTGTTCTTAAAAAAGACAGAACAAGCCTTACACCTATCGTTATCGCAGGTGGACCATGTGCGTGTAATGCTGAACCGATGGTTGACTTTGTTGATATTTTCTTGCCCGGAGAAGGCGAGGAGGTAACAAATGACCTTGTTGATTTGCTTATTAAACACAAGGAATTAGGCTCAACAAAACTTGAATTTTTAAAGGATGCTGCTCAGATTCAGGGTGTTTATGTGCCTGAATTTTATGATGTTAAGTATAACGAAGACGGAACAATTAAATCAATTGATAACACAGAAAATGCTCCTGAAAAAGTAACGAAGAGAATTGTATCAGACCTTGATAATGCACATTATCCAAAGGATTTCATTGTGCCTTTTATTGATGTTGTTCAGGACAGAACAGTTGGTGAGGTTTTCCGTGGCTGTACTCGTGGTTGCCGTTTCTGTCAGGCTTGTTTTATTACACGACCAATCCGTGAAAAATCACCTGAAGTCATCAATGAACAGTGCAGAAGTATAAGTAATGCAACAGGATATGATGAAATTTCACTCTGCTCACTTTCAACAAGTGACTATACAAATATTGAAAAGCTTATTCCAATGCTTTTTGATTGGGCATTAAAGGAAAATATCAATGTTTCACTTCCATCACTTCGTGTTGATAATTTCTCTGATGAGCTTATGGAAGAATTAAAAAAAGTCCGTCGCAGTGGTCTTACATTTGCTCCTGAAGCAGGTACACAGCGACTTCGTGATGCTATTAATAAAAATGTTACTGAAGAAGAAGTACTTCGTACAGCACTTAAGGCTTTTGACGGTGGATGGACAAGCGTTAAGCTTTACTTTATGATGGGACTTCCAACTGAAACCATGGAAGATATTGCCGGTATTGCTGACCTTGCACAAAAGGTTGTTGATACATTTTATCGCAATCCTAATAAACCAAAGGGTAAGGGTGTTCAGGTAAGTGTAAGTTGTGCATCATTTGTACCAAAACCATTTACACCATTCCAATGGGAACCACAGGATACCATGGAAAGCTTAAATGAAAAACAGAAGCATCTTTTAAGCAGCACAACAAGCCGTAAAATCACAATCAGTTATCATCAGTCAGAAACCTCACTTCTTGAAGGTGTTTTTGCCCGTGGTGACCGTCGTCTTGGTGAAGTGATTTATAAAGCGTGGCAAAAGGGATGCAAATTTGACGCTTGGGATGAATTCTTTGATTTCTCAAAATGGTCAGAAGCATTCAATGAATGTGGCCTGACAACAGAGTTTTATGCAAACCGTCGCAGAGAATATGACGAGATTTTACCTTGGGATGTTATGGATTATGGTATCCGTAAGGAATTCCTTATAGAAGAAAACAAAAAAGCTCATAAGAGCCTGACAACTCCTCAATGCAGAATAAAGTGTGCTGCTTGTGGTGCCAATAAATTGAATGGAGGTAAATGTGATGCCAGAAGTTAAAAAATGGGCTATGGATGTACGAATGTCCTTTGAGAAAACAGGTATGGCTAAGTTTATCTCTCATCTTGATACAGTTCGTTGTATTACAAGAGCAATGAAAAGAGCAAGTGTTCCAATCTGGTATACGGAAGGCTTTAATCCTCACGCTTTCCTGACATTTGCAATGCCACTTTCATTGGGATTTGAAAGTCTTTGTGAAACTGCCGATTTTCGTCTTATGGAAGAAGTGGACTTGAATGAACTTGCAAAAAGAATAAATGATGCTTTACCTGTTGATATGACAGTAAAAGAAATTTACGTTTACAATACTTCTCCAAACGATATCCGTTGGGCAGAATACAAAATTATTTTCAATAATCCTGATAATTGTTTAATAGAAAAAGCAGAATCAGTTTTATCTGCTGATGAAATTCTTGTTCTGAAAAAAGGAAAACAGGGCAGAAAGAAAGTAGAAAAAGAAGTTAATATCAAAGAACATATTAAATCTTTTGAACTGAACGAGGAGAATGGTAAGCTTATTTTAAATACAGTTCTCTCTTCGGGAACAAGTATAAATATTAACCCAATGCTTTTAATTGGTGCTCTTGTAAAAGACACAGCTACCGATGAGCAGGATGTTGATATAATAAAAATTCAATCCTACAAAGAAAATATGGAAGTATTTAAATAATGGCGACGTTATTAGTAATTATTATATTTGTTACATATATAGGTCTGGGTATTCCTGATTCCCTTTTTGGTACAGCTTGGCCAGCAATATATACCGAAATGAACCTGCCTATTTCATATTCGAATTTTGTAACGGGACTTATGTATTGTGGCACAATTGTTTCGAGTCTTTTAAGTGCAAGACTTACTAAAAGAATGGGAACACCTCTTGTTGTAGCAATTAGTACAGCATTGACAGCTGTTGCTATTTTGGGATTTTCATTTTCCAAAAATATGCTTATGCTCTGTGTGTTTGCAATTCCGTTAGGACTCGGTGCAGGTGCTATTGATAATGTGTTGAACACTTATGTTGCTCTTAATTACAAAGCAACCTATGTGAATTTTCTGCACTGCTCTTATGGTGTTGGTGTAACACTTAGTCCGTTTTTGATGTCCTTTGCACTAAAACAAAGCAATAATTGGCAGGGTGGATACAGAACAATGTTTTTCTTCCAACTTGCTCTTACAATAATGTGCTTTGTATCAATTCCAATATGGAGAAAGGTTAAAGAGCAAAAAGCAGAGGAAGAGGAAACAAGAGTAGTTTCCGTACCTCAACTTTTAAAAATTTCGATTGCTCGTTCAAGTCTTGCTATTTACTTTGGGTCTTGTGCAATAGAATCTGTTTGCCTTGCATGGGGTAGTACTTTCCTTGTTAACTCAAAAGGACTTACTCCTGACAAAGCTGCCGGTATGATAACTTTCTACTTTATCGGAATGACTGTGGGAAGATTTTTGTCCGGTATTGTTTCAAACAAAATTTCACCAAAAAAGATTATAGTTTTTGGTGAAGCAATTGTTCTGATTGCAATTATTCTTACATTCTCAAAGAGTCCGATAATCGCAACTGTTGGCTTAACTATGATAGGCATTGGAAATGGTCCCATATTTCCTAATATGACACATTTAACACCTATTCATATGGGTAGAGATATTTCACAATCTTTTATCGGGTTACAGGGTGCAGTGTCATATGGAAGTATATTGATTTCACCAATACTTTTTGGCTTGCTTGCAGAAAATCTTTCTACGAATATTTTCACTATATTCCAACTAATTGCATTTATAACGACAGTAACATCTACTTTTGTTATGATAAAACAATCAAAACAAACTCAACTAATGGTTGAAAAATAAAAAATCAACTTTTGTTACATTTACTTTTTGAAACTTTGACCATACAATGCAGTTGAAACCGGTTTGAATTTTTTCAAGGAGAGATTTTTAAGATGGAAAAAACAATTGGAAAGAAACTTTACGAGCTAAGAAAACAATCAGGCTTTACTCAGGATTATGTCGCTGAAAAGTTAGGTGTATCTGCACAAGCAGTTTCAAAATGGGAAAACGATATTGCTTGTCCTGATATAATGACTTTACCAAAGATTGCAGAGCTGTATGGAATAACTATTGATGAACTCTTTAAAAATGAAGAAGTGAAATCAAATACTAAATATAAAGAGCCTGAACATATTATCGAAGAAGATTTAGTGTTACGAGTATATGTTGATACTGTTAATGGTGATAAAGTTAAGGTTACATTACCATATTTGGTAGTAAAAGAATTTGTAAAAGCAGGAAAAAATATTTCCGCAGTTGTAGGTGGCACAGTCGTATCAGGTG
>JAZNTF010000258.1:0-2173 GCA_045591625.1 Candidatus Fimenecus sp. | reverse complement strand
TGATCGGCTCTGACAGCCATACACCTACAGGTGGAGGTATTGGTATGCTCGCAATGGGTGCAGGTGGCCTTGATGTAGCTGTTGCTATGGGTGGCGGTACATATTATATCACAATGCCAAAGATGGTAAGAGTTAATCTTACAGGCAAACTCAGCCCTTGGGTTGCTGCTAAGGATGTTATTCTCGAAGTTCTTCGTATTATGACAGTTAAAGGTGGTGTTGGTAAAATCATTGAATACGGTGGTGAAGGTGTTGCTACACTTTCAGTTCCTGAACGTGCTACAATTACAAATATGGGTGCTGAGCTTGGTGCTACTACATCTGTATTCCCTTCTGATGATGTTACAAAGGCTTTCTTAAAGGCTCAGGGACGTGAAGAAGATTGGGTTGAGCTCAAAGCTGACAAAGATGCTGTTTACGATGAAATAATTGAAATTAACTTATCTGAACTTGCACCTATGGCTGCATGTCCTCATATGCCTGACAGAGTAAAATCTGTAACTGAAATTGGCAAAATTAAAGTTGACCAGGTTTGTATCGGTTCATGCACAAACTCATCTCTTCTTGATATGATGAAGGTTGCTGCAATTCTTAAAGGCAAAACAGTTAATCCTGCGGTTAGCCTTTCAATTGCACCGGGTTCAAAACAGGTTCTTAATATGATTTCACAAAACGGTGCACTTGCTGATATGATTGATGCTGGTGCAAGAATTCTTGAAAGTGCTTGTGGTCCATGTATCGGTATGGGTCAATCCCCTAATTCTGCCGGTGTTTCACTTCGTACTTTTAACAGAAACTTTGAAGGTCGTTCAGGTACAGCTGATGCAGGTATCTATCTTGTAAGTCCAGAAGTTGCTGCTGCATCTGCTATTACAGGTTATCTTACTGACCCAAGAGATTTAGGTGAATTCCCTGAAATCGTTCTTCCTAATGAATTTATCATCAATGATAATATGGTTGCTATGCCTGCAACTCCTGAAGAAGCTAAAGATGTTGAGGTTATGTATGGACCTAACATTAAACCATTCCCAACAAGCGAACCTATGGGTGACGATATTACCGCTAGAGCAGTTCTTAAAGTTGGTGACGATATCACAACTGACCATATTATGCCTGCTGGTGCAAAGATTCTTCCATATCGTTCGAATATCCCATTCCTTTCACAGTATTGCTTCGGTGTTTGTGACAAGACATTCCCTGAAAGAATCAAGGCAGATGGAAAAGGTATCGTAATTGGTGGTGCAAACTATGGTCAGGGTTCATCTCGTGAACACGCTGCTCTTGTTCCACTTTATCTTGGCGTTAAGGCTGTAATTACAAAATCATTTGCTCGTATTCACTGTGCAAACTTAATTAATGCAGGTATTCTTCCATTAACATTTGCTGATGCAAACGATTACGATAAGATTACGCAGGGCGACGAATTAAGTCTTAAAGGAATTAAGGATGCGATTATAAATAATAAACCAGCTGTGCTTGTAAACATAACAAAAAATGAAGAATATGCTATCAATTATGACCTTTCACAGCGTCAGAAGGATATTATTCTTGCTGGTGGATTATTAAATTATACTAAAGAATCTTTCTAAGGAGAAAATAATATGGAAAATCAGATTAAAGAAGCTGTTGCAAAGTTTGAAGCTCTGGTAAGAGAACAACTTGCACGTAATGAGAAAATTAAATCACAAAAGGAATTTCTTGATTTTGATAATCTTGATAAAATCGTTATCGGTGTTTGTGGTGGTGACGGTATCGGACCTATTATCACAAAGGAATCTGCAAGAGTTCTTGAATATATGCTTGCTGACGATGTAAAAGCCGGTAAAATCGAATTTAAGGTAATTGATGGCCTTACAATTGAAAATAGAGTTGCTGTTATGAAAGCAATTCCTGACGATGTACTTGCTGAACTTAAAGAATGTCATGTTATTCTTAAAGGACCTACAACTACTCCTCAGGCCGGTGACCCATGGCCAAACATTGAAAGTGCAAACGTTGCAATGCGAAAAGAACTTGACCTTTTCGCAAATGTTCGTCCTGTTAAGGTTAAGGAACAAGGCATTGACTGGACTTTCTTCCGTGAAAACACAGAGGGTGCATATGCAGTTGGTTCAAAAGGTGTTAATGTTACAGAAGACCTTGCTATGGACTTTGTTGTTACAACAAGTGAGGG
>JAZNTF010000257.1:0-14705 GCA_045591625.1 Candidatus Fimenecus sp. | reverse complement strand
CTGTTCCCATATCGGGAACAACTCAACGGAAATTATCTTTATAGTTGATTAACCAAAGTATCTCTTAAGAAGACCTTCGAAAGCCTTGCCGTGTCTTGCTTCGTCGCGAGCCATTTCATGAACTGTATCATGGATAGCATCAAGACCAAGCTCTTTTGCACGTTTTGCAAGGTCGAATTTACCAGCTGTTGCGCCGTTTTCTGCATCGACTCTCATTTCAAGGTTTTTCTTTGTGCTATCTGTTACAACTTCACCAAGAAGTTCTGCAAATTTAGCAGCGTGTTCTGCTTCTTCCCAAGCAGCTTTTTCCCAGTAGAGACCGATTTCAGGATAGCCTTCACGATGAGCAACTCTTGCCATTGCAAGATACATATCAACTTCTGAACATTCACCCTCAAAGTTTGCTCTGAGGTCCATAATGATGTCTTCACGAACACCTTTTGCAACACCTACAACGTGTTCTGCAGCCCAAGTTCTTTCGTCTTCTTTAACTTCATTGAACTTATCAGCTGGAACCTTACACTGTGGGCATCTTTCAGGAGCTGAATCTCCTTCGTGAACATAACCGCAAACTGAACATACAAACTTTTTCATATTTTTTTCCTCCAAAAATTAATTTTTAATTTATTTGATTACAATGTTTACATGAACCAAAGGCCATTAAACTGTAATTAACAACATTACTTATTATATCATCTGAAAAGGTAACAGAGTCTTGTTCGAAAGATATTAAATCGTAAACTTTTCCACAAGTCAAACATTTAAAATGTGCGTGTGGATTTACATTTCCGTCAAATCTGTCAGTAGCTCCATCCGGAATTCTGATAAGCTGACCATTTTCTTCAAGTTGAGAAAGATTTCTGTATAGAGTACCTAAGCTTAAATTAGGAATTGTTTCTCGAACAGAAAGATAAAGCTCCATAGCAGTCGGGTGGTCGTAACGAGAACAAAGGTTATTGATTATAGCATCTCTTTGTTTACTTTTTCTTTCAATTGCCACTGTAATCACCTCGTTATTAGTAATGATTATCATTATTATAACATAGATTTTCTCTTTGTCAATAGTTTTTAAAATATTTTATATGTTTTTAAAACATCGTTCTAAAAAGGTTTTATTCTTATAGTTTTTTATTTATAATTTATACTATTTACTTTATGTTGAATAATAGTTGAAGTGGTAAATTAATAGAAACTTGACGAATTTATTGTTTTTTGGTAAAATACTATCACTAAAATTAAGGATGTGAGAAAAATGAAAAGTAAATGCCTTAAAAGTATTATTTCAATTACTTTAATTATTTCAATTTTACTTTCTTTATCCTGGTCATTTTCTGTTTCAGGTGCGACGACAACTGGAACAATAAATGCAAGCGGTGTTCGTGTTAGAACAAGTCCAACATCAGTTCCTAGTGATAATTTTGTTACTCATAATGGTAATAAAATTCTTTTATACTCAGGTCATACTGTTACAATTTTGAAAACAGTTACCAGTGATGGCGATACTAGTCATCCTACTTGGTATCAAGTTCAATTTACATATAGTAGCAAACAGTATATAGGATATGTTTCTTCCGCTTATGTTACCACTGGTTCATCATCATCTGATGCTGTTATAATGGATACAATACCGGATATTTATAAATCATATATTGATAAACTTTCTAAGGCACATCCTAATTGGAAGTTTGTTGTACAAGATACTGGCGTGGAATGGGCTTCTTTATTCACTCTTGATGCACAATGCTATGTTGGTAGAAATGTTGTTATGAAATCTGACCCAATCTCATATCGTTCAACTCAGTCTGGCGCATATGTATGGGAAACAGATACATGGGTTTCACAAGATGCCGGTGGTTGGTATCAAGCTAATCAACAGACAATTGCTTATAATATGGACCCAAGAAATTTCTTTAATGAAAAAGATATTTTTATGTTTGAGTCACTTAAATATACACCTTCAACACATACTATAGGTGGTGTTGAAGCTATACTTAAGGGTTCGTTCATGGATAATACTAAAATTGCTAACAATAATGGTGAATCCGTAAAGTATTCACAGGCATATATGGATGCTGCAAGTGAATCAGGTGTTAGTCCATATCATCTTTGTTCAAGAACTATTCAGGAAGTTGGAGTTAATGGAACAACTGCAACGAATGGTAAACATAGTCAGTATCCTGGAATTTATAATTTTTACAGTATTCATGCATATCAGGGTTCTAATCCGATTGCAAATGGTTTAGCATATGCAAGTGGTTCAACAGCCTCTGCTTCTGATATAACTAAGTATGGTATGCCTTGGAACACCCCATACAAGGCAATCGTCGGCGGAGCGAAGTGGATTGGTAATGGATATATCAATAATAATCAGCACACACTTTATTATCAGAAATTTAATTCTGTTAATAAAAAGTGGTATCACCAGTATATGGGTTATGTTGGTGCTCCTAAAATGGAAGCAGCCAGACCTTATAATACATATAAAAACTTAGGGGTACTTGAAAATTCATTTACATTTATTATTCCTTATTATAGAAATATGCCAAGCACTCCATGTGCTTTACCTGAAAGTAACAACTATAGTCCTAATAACTGGCTTAAAACCTTAACTGTTGATGGATATTCATTTACATTTAGTCCAAGTCAGACAACAGGATATTCAATTAATGTTGCTAACTCTGTTAACAAGGTTAATATTAAAGCTACTACAGTTAATTCAAAGGCAAAAGTGACTGGTATAGGTACAGTTTCTCTTAATGAAGGAAGTAATATATTTAATATCAAAGTAACTGCTGAAAATGGAGATATTAGAACATATACTTTACAAATTGTCAGAAGTGCTTCTTCCAGTGTTCCTTTAAAAGGAATTTCATTGAATAAAACTTCTTTATCTATGTTCAAAGGAGATTCACAAACATTAACAGTAAGTTACAATCCAACAAATACAACTGATAGTAAGTTAGTTACATGGACTACTTCTAATAAATCGGTGTGTACTGTAGAAAATGGTAAAATTGTTGCTGTCGGTAAAGGTCAGGCAACAATCACTGCTAAAGTTGGAAATTATACTGCAACATGTTCAGTAACTGTTTCGGATAATGTTGTTGTTGGTGATGTTGATGCCGATGGGACAGTTACTTTAACTGATGCGCTTATGATATTTAAGCATAAATCCGGAGAGATTACATTGAATTCTACCGCGTTAACTGCAGCAGATACAGATAAGAATGGTAAAGTCGAATTAGCGGATGCTTTGAGAATATTTAAGTTTAAAAGTGGTGAAATTGATTCCCTTTGATATGAATAAAGCCGACCAAAAGGTCGGCTTTATTTTTTATATGTATTTATTTATAAAGGTAAAAATAGAATTCCAATACAGTTCAGGATTTACACAGGAATTTCTTGCATGAGGTGAACCGTGTATTGTAACTTTTTCTTTTTCACTTGCACATGCCTCATACACTTTATCCATCATTTCATATGGAACAAATGTATCTTTATCACCATGTATGAAAATAGTTGGTGTTTTTGATTTTTTTAACTGTTCAACAGATGAAGCTTCCTTAAAGTCAAAACCGGAACATACTTTGTTAATAGTATTCATACTATCGAGGAAAGGGAAAGTTGGTAGTTTAAAATTGTTTCTGATTTTATTATCAAAAATATCCCACACCGAGGTGAAACCACAATCAGCAACAGCAACTTTAACATTATCCGGTAATTTTTCACCTGTAGCCATCATAGTTGTTGCTGAGCCCATTGATTCTCCGTGAAGTATTATTTTACAGTCAGGATAATTTTCAACTATAAAATTAATCCAGTCAATAACATCAAGTCTGTCTTTCCAACCCATAGTTATAATAGATGATTCACTTTCAGCATGGCCGTTGAGAGAAGGAGTAAGGACATTATAACCCATTTCGTGGTATTTTTTTACATATATGCCCATTCCTTCAGGACTGGAAGTGTAACCATGAATTACAAAAACAAAAACATCAGTTTCGTTTTCAGCCGGAATAAAGTTAGCGTGTAAAATCTTATTGGAATTTGTTGATTTTATTGCAAGTACATCTTTTTTGATATCATTAAACCAGGTTATTCCTTCTTTTTTTATTGTATCAAGACGAAGTCTTTCTTCGTCAGGCTTTTTTGGCTTACCGCTTGCAATTTTTGCAACAAAAGGTTGGTTTAAACCTTTTCTTGTTAATGTAAAATAATAAACGAACGAACCAATTGTGAGATATACTGTACCTGCGGTTGTAGCAACAATTGCTCCTGTTTTTAAAAGATTTTTAGTAGATTTTTTCATAAAGTATGCCTCCTTATAAATATTTTACAACATAATTAACATAATGTCTATTCTTTTTTTATAACTAATAAAATTTACAATAGGTGTTGTTTTATGACAGATTTTCTGTTAAAATATATAAAAATCATATATTAAGAGGAATATTTATATGAGTAACGAATTTACAGTAATGAAAACTGCGCTTTTTGGTGGATTTAAAAAAACAGATGTTCTTTCTCTTATTGAAAAATTACAGTCTGAAACAGCAGAAACTAAAGAAGCACTTGATGCTAAGCGCAAGGAAGCTTTGGAACTTAAGAATAAAATTGAAGAACTTGAAGATAAACTTGTGGAATTATCGGTTGTAAACGATAAACTTAACGAGAAAGAGAGAGAAGTTGCAGAGCTTAATCAAAAACTTGAAGCAACTTTATTAGAAAATAAACAGTTAAATGAAAAAAGTATAGAATTTGATGAGAAGAGCGAAAAGTTAAGACGTGCCGAAAAACAAATTGGTGCAGCTTATATAGATGCTCGTCGTTATTCAGATGATTTGGTTGAAAATGCAAAGAGTAAGGCAAAGGATATCGGTGCATTTGCGTCTCAGGATATTAAGCGCGAAGCTGCTGAAATTGAATCTCTTCTTAGGGATGTTGATGTTATTTCCAGAAAGTTTAACTCATCAATTGAACAACTTCATAAGGATGTTTATGCATTGAGTTCAAAACTTAATTCTTCTGCATCAAATCTTTTGAATTTACATACTGATATATCCGAACTTGAATCACATAATTTTGATTATGATGTTGTAAATGAAGATGAAAAAGATGATGTTGCATATACTGTTTCAAATGAAAATTATGTTTCGGTTTCATATAATGAGGAAGAATAATGTCTGAATACTCTTTTAGTACTAACGATGTAATATCTAATATCAAACACCTTAAAGTAGGTGATAGGGTGTTACTTTCAGGTGTTGTTTATACAGCACGAGATGCTGCTCATAAAAGAATTATACAGTTGATTAATTCGGGTGAAAAATTACCTTTTGACCTAAAAGATTCTTTTATATACTATGCAGGACCAACACCAACACCTGATGGTATGGCTATTGGTAGTTGTGGCCCAACAACTTCAAGCAGAATGGATAAGTTCGCACCAACATTACTTGATTTAGGTCTTAAGTGTATGATTGGTAAAGGTCCCAGAAATCAAGATGTTACGGATGCAATAATTCGAAATAATGCCATATATTTTTGTGCAATTGGTGGTGCCGGTGCTCTTGCATCTAAGAGTATAGCAAGTTGTGAAGTAATAGCTTTTGACGATTTAGGTTGTGAATCTGTAAAAAAACTTTTATTTGATAAATTCCCTCTTGTAGTAGGTATAGATAGCAATGGGAAATCACTATTTTAATGATATAGGAGAAATATAAATGCATTCACAAATTTGTGAGTTGAGAAACAAAATTATTGAAAAAGAATTTAATAAAATGAATCCAATGCAGTTGAAAGCGGTTTTATCAATTGATGGACCGCTTTTAATTCTTGCAGGGGCAGGTAGTGGAAAAACAACTGTTTTGGTTAATCGTATTGCGAATATATTAAAGTATGGTCACGCTTATAAATCAGACGAAATTGATGTGTATTATAATATGGATTCCGTTGATTTATTAAATGCTTATTTACAGGGCAATGATGATGTTTACTCCAGTGTTAAATCTTTATTATCTGTTAATGCTCCAAAGCCTTGGGAGATTCTTGCTTTTACATTTACCAATAAGGCCGCAAATGAATTAAAAGATAGATTGGTTTTAAGAATAGGTGAGGCCGCAAATGATATTTGGGCAGGTACATTCCATTCTATATGTGTAAGAATTTTGCGCAGAAATGCGGAGCTTTTAGGGTTTTCAAAACATTTTACCATATATGATACGGATGATAGCAAACGCATTATAAAGGATTATCAGAGACTTTTGAATATCGATGATAAATTTTTGCCACATAAATCTATATTAGCAGAAATAAGTCATGCAAAGGATATGCTTGTATCACCAGAGGAATTTTATAAATTAGGTAGTGGTAACTATCGTGAAAAGCAGATTGGTGAATGTTATGTTAAATATCAAAAGCTTCTTAAGAATGCGGATGCAATGGATTTTGATGATATTATTTATTATACTGTTAAGCTTTTAGAAGAAAACCATCATGTTCGTGCATATTATCAAAACAGATTTAAACATGTTCTTGTTGACGAGTATCAGGATACTAACCATGCTCAATTTATGTTAACAAAGCTTTTGTCAGAAGGATATAATAATATTTGTGTTGTTGGTGATGATGACCAAAGTATTTATAAGTTTCGTGGTGCAACAATAGAAAATATTTTAAGCTTTGAAAAGAATTTTAATAATACTAATGTAATCAGACTTGAGCAGAATTATCGTTCTACACAAAATATTCTTGATGCTGCCAATGCAGTGATTGCAAATAATGAACAAAGAAAAGGGAAAAATCTTTGGACATCAAATGGTGAAGGCGAAAAAATTGTGGTTAATACTCTTGATGATGAATTTGCAGAGGGTAAGTATATAGCCGATGAAATAATGAAAAAGATGAATTCACAAAGAAGATTTAGCGATTTTGCTATTCTTTATAGAATGAATTCAATGTCTAACTCTATTGAAAGATGTTTTGTTAGAAGTGGTATTCCATATAGAATTATTGGTGGGCACAAATTCTATGACCGTATAGAGATTAAAGATGCAATTGCGTATCTTTCTGTTATTGCAAATCATGATGATAGTGTTCGTCTTGAAAGAATTATTAATGTTCCTAAGCGTGGAATTGGTGCTACTACGATTGCAAAGGCAAAAGAGATTTCAGATGCGTTGAATATAAGTTTGTTCCAGGTTTTCAAAACTTCAGACGAATATGAAAATCTTAAACGTAGTTCACAAAAACTCATTGAGTTTACTCAGATGATTGAAAGTTTTGCTGATTTATTAAATCGTGAATCTATGTCATCTGTATTTATTTCTTTACTTGATGAAACAGGGTATAAAGAATATCTTGCAACAACAGATAAGGATAAATTTGAGGATAGACTTCAAAACTTAGATGAATTGAATTCTAACCTTATCAGATTTAAGGAAGAAAATCCGGAAGGTGAGTTATCTGATTTCCTTGAGGAAGTGGCATTGCTTACAGATATTGATAATTATAATGCTGATTCTGATTCAGTTGTTATGATGACTTTACACGCTTCTAAAGGTCTTGAATTCCCCGTTGTTTTTATTCCTGGTATGGAGGAAGGCGTTTTTCCCGGTATGCAGTCGTTGTATGATACAACTGAAATTGAAGAAGAGAGACGACTTGCTTATGTTGGAATTACAAGGGCAAAAGAGAATCTTTACTTACTGAATACACGTTCCAGAATGTTGTTTGGTTCAACAAAATATAATAGACCATCCAGATTTATGGAAGAATTACCAAAAGAATGCTGTCTTAGTCTTGTTAAGCCGAAAACACCAATTAGAAATAATCCGAACTCTGTTCAATCACAACAAAAACCAATTTCCGGAGGTTTTGGTGTCGGATTTAAAACAGATACCAATAAATCTAAGGAAACATTTATGGTTGGAGAAACAGTTGTTCACAGAGTTTTTGGCAAAGGAATGGTTGTTTCATTAAAACCAATGGGTAATGATACACTTATGGAAATTGCATTTGAAAAAGTTGGCACTAAAAAGATTATGGCAAATATGGGTGTAGTTAAAAAAGTATAAAAATTAGAGGTCACAAAACGTGACCTCTATTTTTTTATGTTTCGTCTACTGATGTAATAACAGGTTTACCATTCTTGTCCAATAATGGTGTTAGTCCACCCGAGTTGCCGTCACGATGAAATAAATAATTTACACCCGTTTCAGTATCAACCCATATTTCCATTGTACAAAGCATTCCTTGTGAGAATATTCGTTCAAATCTTTCTTTTTCAAATTTCACAGTAAAACAACTCCTTGATTAAATTTCTGAGAACGGGTTAAAAAGGTTTGATTGACTTACATGAATCATATCGCGTTGTTGATTATATCTGTAGAAGCTGAGAATAAGGCCAATAGCAAAATAAATACACAAATTAGAAGAACCACCGGCACTGAAAAATGGAAGAGTAATTCCGATAACCGGCAACAATCTAAGACACATACCAATGTTGATAATAACTTGTCCGATTATCATTGCAGCAACACCATAACACATAATTTTTGTGTTTCCGACATTATCGTGTTTACCGGCATTTACAATTCTTATGGTGATTAAAGTTAAAATTATAAGCGCCGCAATGCATCCGATAAGTCCAAGCTCTTCACCGATAACTGTAAAAATCATATCATTTTCACTTTCAGGAATAGCATTTGGTGTCTGTGTAAGAGTGCCGTTGAAAAGTCCCTGACCGGTTATCCCTCCGCCACCAAGTGCGGCAAGACCTCTATTTTGTTGATAAATTACATCAGGATATTCTTCAGGATGGGCGAGTGCTAAAAATCGTTCTTTTTGAATATTATCGAATAAAAACAGCCAAGCAAGTGGAATTGAAGCCAGTAAGGCAATTCCGCCGGCTAAGAAGTATCCCCAATGTAATCCGGCTAAAAATAGCATAACTACAGCAATTACCATGAAAACAAGAGCAGAACCCATATCACCGGAAACTATAACTAATCCTACAGGTATGATAGCGTGTATAGCTAATTGGATTAATGAGAATGGGTGATTAATGTTATTCTTTATTTTGTTTAGATGTACGCCAAAGGTTATAATAAATCCGATTTTAACTATTTCCGAAGGTTGGAAGAAAATACCGGTATTACCGATTTTTAACCAAGTTTTCGCATCGGGTCTTTCAACAGGACCGACACCAATAAGAAGTGTTAAGATCATAATACCTATACAGAATATCCCAATGAATGGTGCCAGTTTTAGAATGAATTCATAATCTATTACTGAAATAATAACTGCGATTATTATTCCAAGAGAAACAGCCAATGCCATAACTATAAAGTCTCTTGAAAATCTTTCTCCTTCACCAACAGACCAACTTGTTGCACTTAAAACTGCAACACAACCGAAAGCAGATGCTAAAAGACATAATAATAACAATATTTTATCAGTTTCTTTGATAAAGTTTTTTAATTCTTTGAAAAAGTGTTTCATTTGATGTTTTCCTTAATTTTATTGTTAATTATTTTTCTAGTATTTAAAAGCCATTCATCAGAATGGGGATAATCAGAAAAAGTTATATTGTGTTTACCGTTTTCTTCAATTATCTTTAAACAATCTTTTTTATTGGTTAATTTTGCAAGAGTGTTTAATGCAGCCATATCCTGTAAAGCATCATAAAAAACCATTAATCTAATAGAAGGATAAGCTGTGCCGTCTTTTGCAGGATATACAACATAACTGTCTCCGGAAGGAAATTTTCCTCCGGCATCACTTACTTTGAATGGATCGATTAACGCTTTTGATAACTGTGTGTAATAAAAATTGTATCCCCAATGTAAAAATCCTTTTACATCATATTTGAACATTTGATAGCCTATTACTCTTGTTCTTAAAGAATCATTACAGAAGAATCTGTTTGATACATTCTTTTTGTTTTGAGCGCTACAATAATATGTCCACAGTTCATCGGTTTTTCCGATGAATTTTTCGATATGGTCATTAGATGGAATAGGTGTGGAAACGATTTTTAGTTTATAAAACCAAATATCTGAAAGAGCATCAACTATTTTATAGCCTTTATAAAGCTTGTGTATTAACTTTGATGCCTTCGAATACGAGCCAATCATAGAAAAATTCGGTTCGTCACTTACGTGAATAAGAATATTATCTTTTAGGTTATTACTTTCGATATATTTTTTGAATTCATAAGAAAAATCCTTTAAGAAAGTAGTGTATTCTTTTGATGAAGCTTTAGTTTCCCAACCGAATATTTTTTTATATTCTCCATCAACATTAGCCATTATTTTTGGTGCATGTCGGGCACCCCATTGTGTAAAAAAGTGTGATATTTCAAAATATTGAATTCCACATTTTTTTGCTATTTTTATCCATCTTGAAAGTTTATCAAAATAAAAACTGTAATTTCCTTTTGTAATATTAACATCAACTAATTGTACTGTTGGTCTTTCTTTTCCAACCTCAGTATCAAGAGGTGGTGTGAATATTGGTGTCAATAAACAAGTCATGCCATAATCTGATGCTGTTTTTAAAAAGTTTTCTGTAACTCTCCAGTATTCATCTGAAAAAACTTCAAAACTATAGTATGACATTAAACAATCTGTATGAAACCAATTAGTGTAAATGAAATCATTAAATTCAAGGTCAGCATTTATTATTTCACATTTTATGGAAACTGAACTTTCTATTTCATCGTCATAAGTTACGTGAATATCAATACAATGTTCACCTACAATTGAATCGTCACCAATGATTTCAACCCATAAGACATTAATACCTTTTTTAAATCTTACATCACCTGAAATAGGTATAAGTAAATCAGGGTAAAACCCATCTTTGCTGAGTCGATAGTAGTCATCAGCATTTTCTGACATTGGAAAATCTGATTTTATGTGTTCAACTGAATATAAATTTATATTATTTACTAATGCTGTTTTAAAAATAATCTTACCCGTAAAATCATTTCTGCACTCTATAGCTATTTGAAAAGAATGTTTTTCATTTTTTAACATAGAAAATTCATTAATAATGTTACTTGGAATAGAGTCTTCGTGAAAAATCTTTTCAAGGGAAGATATTGTTGAAATGCTTATAATATTATTCATTTGCGTAACACCTTTTATTATTTTATTAAATTTTAGAACATTTTTAAAAATTTGTAAAGGCTAAACAGGTAAAAATACAATAAATTATATTGCAGAAATTAACATATAGTGTTAAAATAAGTATTTGAAAAAAACAATGAAGGTGAATTGTTTGAATAAAAGAGAAGATATTAGAAATATTGCAATCATTGCCCATGTTGACCATGGTAAGACAACTCTTGTGGACGAGTTGTTAAAACAGAGTGGTATATTCAGAACGAATGAAGTTGTTCAGGACAGGGTTATGGATTCTAATGACCTTGAAAGAGAGAGAGGAATTACAATCCTTTCAAAAAACACATCTGTTCAATATAAAAACTATAAAATTAATATAGTTGATACACCCGGACATGCTGACTTTGGCGGTGAGGTTGAACGAATTTTAATGATGGTTGACGGAGTTTTACTCTTAGTTGATGCTTTTGAAGGATGCATGCCACAAACAAGATTTGTATTAAAAAAGGCACTTGGTTTAAATAAGAAGGTCCTTGTTGTTGTAAATAAAATTGACAGACCGGGTGCTCGTCCGGATGAAGTTATTGACGAAGTTCTTGACTTGTTTATTGAATTAGGCGCAAGTGACGAACAAATAGAATTTCCCGTTATTTATGCATCAGCGAGAGATGGTTATTCTTCAACTGATTCTAGTGTGCGTGAAGGTGATTTAAGACCTTTATTTGATGCTATTATTGAAAACATTGAACCACCGACAGGTGATTCGGAAGCTCCGCTTCAGGTTCTTTTTTCCAGTCTTGATTATGATGACTATATCGGCAGAATCGGTGTTGGTCGAGTTGAAAGAGGTCGAATTAATAGAAACGATTCGTTAGTTTTATGTAAAACAGATGGCAGTCAACAAAATGTCCGAATTTCAAGATTGTATCAATTTGAAGGACTTAGACGAGTTGAAGTTGATTCTGCATCTGTTGGTGACATTATTTGTATTTCCGGTATTGCGGATTTAAACATAGGAGAAACATTGTGTTCTCCGGAATGTATTGAACCTCTTCCGTTTATAAAAATTGACGAACCAACCATTTCTATGAATTTTATTGTCAATGATAGTCCTTTTGCAGGTAAAGAAGGTAAATTTGTTACTTCTCGAAATTTACGTGACCGTCTTTTTAAAGAGGTTGAAACAAATGTAAGTATGAAAGTTGAAGAAACAGATTCAACAGATACATTTAAAGTTTCAGGGCGTGGTGAGTTACATTTATCTATTCTTATTGAAACAATGCGTCGTCAGGGATATGAATTTCAGGTTTCTCGTCCAAAAGTTATTACAAAAATTAAAGACGGAGTGCTTTTGGAACCGATTGAGTTGTTGATTGTTGAAGTTCCTGAGGAATATGTTGGTTCAGTTATGATGAAAATCGGTTCTCGTCGTGGTGAACTCGAAAATATGGGAACTCGTGATGGCGGAACAACTCATCTTGAATTTAAGATTCCTGCCCGTGGACTTATCGGGTATCGTTCAGAATTTATGACTGATACAAATGGTAATGGAATTATGAATAACTTGTTTTCAGGTTATGAACCTTATAAAGGTGATATAGAAACTCGTGAAAGAGGTTCTATTGTTGCTCATGAAACAGGTGAAAGTACAGCTTACGGATTATTTAATACTCAAGACAGAGGTAGATTATTTATTGGTCCCGGTGTTCCTGTATATGAGGGTATGATTGTAGGAGAGTGTTCAAAGAACGAGGATTTGACTTGTAATATCTGTAAGTCCAAACATTTAACCAATACTCGTGCATCCGGTTCGGATGATGCTTTAAGGTTGGTTCCTCATACTGTTTTGAGCCTTGAACAGTCAATGGAATTTATCAAAGATGATGAACTTATGGAAGTTACACCAACAAATATTAGACTTCGTAAAACAATTTTATCTAAGGATTTAAGATTAAAACAACAGTTCAGAAAAAATTAGATAAAAAGGGGATGTTGCATTGAAGGGAATGAAAATTGGTATCGATTTCGGTTCCTACTCATTAAAAATTTTTGCAGAAGGCAAGGGCATTGTTGTTGATGAACCTTCTATTATTGCAATTGATAATTTAAGCAACAAACCTATTGCTTTTGGAATGGCAGCAAATAATGTTGATGGAAGATATATGGAAGATATAAGTATATCTAAAGTTATCCACAACGGAGTTGTTTCTGATTTTGTTATGGCAGAAAGAATGCTTAGGTACTATCTTCAACGAGTTTGTGGTAACAGAATATATAAGCCTAACATTGTTATTGCGTTACCTTCAGAGATTTCAAGCCTTGAAAAAAAGACTTTTCTTGATGTTGTAACACTTGCCGGTGCCGGAAGAGTGTGTATGGTTGAAGGTATTCTTGCTTCTGCATTTGGCTGTGGGATTTCACCTGAAAAGCTTGGTGGAAAAATGGTAATCGATATTGGTCACCATTTAACTGAATATTCAATTGTGTCATTAGGCGGAATAGTTACAAAAGGTTGCATTAAACGAGGAAGTTATGATATTGACAAAGCTATTATTAATCATTTGAAGATTGACAGAGATATCTTAATTGGTCCTCATACGGCAAGAGAAATAAAGAATAAGATTACATCTGCTGAAAAGAGAAGTTGTGAAACAGCTCTTTTTGTTTCTGGAAAAAGTATTCTTGATAATATGCCTATTTCTTTTGAAGTAACATCTACAGAAATTTTTCCTTTCGTTGATGAGCAAATTGATTTGATTGTAAAAGATATTCATGAAGAAATAGTAAAAGTTTCTCCCGATTTATTGGGTGATGCTGCTGACCACGGAATACAACTTTGTGGTGGAGGGTCATTGATATTTGATATAGGAGACAGACTTACTAAGCAACTCGGGATAAAATGTATAACAGTAACTGACCCGCGACTTGCTAAAATAAAAGGACTTGGGCAATTTATTAATAACAAAAACTTGTTGACAAAAAACGGATATAGTTTTATATTTAAAGATGATATTCGTAATAAAATAGATAAATAGTGGAGGTTATTTTTATGAAAACTATTTTTAAAGCATTCATTTCAGTTGCATTGTGTATTTGTATGCTTGTGTCAATGTTTACTTTGGCAACATCTGCAGAAGAAAGCTATGATTCTGTTTCAGATTATGTTTTAGCATCTGATACCGGTGTAGAGGTGGATGAGGATTTAGAAACTAAAATATTTTTGTACAAATTATTAAATGAAGTTAGTAACTTTTTAATTAATAATGTTGTGGCAAAAGGTTTAGGTTATATTATTCCTGATTCTGCTGCTGTACTTGATTATGAAGAATTTGATATCAATTCATATGATAATTTTTATCCTGGTATGGATAAATTTATAGATGAGCCACAGGGTGATAAGGTGTGGAGCCTTGGTTATGGTAAGGCATCAATTCTTCCTGAAGATTTTGGTGAAAAATCTTATGCAAAAGGTGCATATATTCCATACGTATACGGTAATGAAATGTATAAAGATGATGATGGAAAATATGAAGACCTTATGGCTAGAGTTATTGTACTTAATGACGGTTCAGGCAGAGG
>JAZNTF010000256.1:0-7903 GCA_045591625.1 Candidatus Fimenecus sp. | reverse complement strand
ACAGAGCTTACTCTTGCAAGATTTTTTCTCTGGAACAATCTGTTGAGTAATGAACTCTTACCAACATTTGAACGACCCGCAAAAGCAATTTCGGGTAAATCACTTTCAGGTAACTGACCGAATGTACCGTATGCTGCTTTAAATTCTGCTTTATCGTATCTCATAAATTACTCCTACTATACAAGTGCTGTTTTAAGAACATCATCACCTGTTTTTGCAAAAACAAAGTTGATTTTTTCTTTTACTTTTTCGTCTATCTTATCAAGGTCACTTCTGTTAGCCTCAGGTACTACAATAGTTTTGATTCCTTCAACATAAGCAGCCATGGTTTTTTCACGAAGTCCTCCAATAGGAAGAACTCTGCCTGTAACTGTTATTTCACCTGTCATTGCAACGTTTGATTTAACCTTACAACCTGACAACGCTGAAACAAGTGCTGTAAAAATTGTAACACCTGCTGACGGACCATCCTTTGGTACAGCACCCTCAGGGAAATGAATGTGAATATCCTTGTTCTGGTAAAAATCTTTATCAATTCTGTATTTATCTGCATTTGTTCTTATATAACTGATTGCAGCCCTTGCAGATTCCTTAATGACATCACCTAATGAGCCTGTAAGCTCAATATTTCCTTTCCCGTCCATAACCGCAACCTCAACGGTAAGCATTGTTCCGCCAACTGATGTGTATGCAAGTCCGTTTACAACACCAATCTGGTCAAACTTTGAACTTTCGTCAGGCTTAAATTTTACAGGACCAAGATATTTTTCAAGTTCAGTATCTTTTACTGTTATCTTACCATCAAAGCCTTTTGCATATTCAACAGCAATCTTTCGTAACACCTTTGCAATAGTTCTTTCAAGAACACGGACACCTGCTTCTTTTGTATAGCCACTGATAATAGCTTTTAATGCTTTATCAGTAAACTTAACATAAGACTTTTTAAGTCCGTTTGCCGTAATTTGCTTTGGTACAAGATGCTTTTTAGCAATATTGAACTTTTCCTCGTAAGTATATCCGGGGATATCAATTATTTCCATTCTGTCAAGCAACGGTGCTGGAATTCTACTCTTATCATTTGCTGTTGTGATAAATAAAACCTTACTTAAATCGTATGGAATTTCAAGATAATGGTCAACGAATGCATTATTTTGCTCTGCATCAAGAACTTCTAAAAGCGCTGATGACGGGTCACCGCGATGGTCAGAGCCTAATTTATCAACCTCGTCAAGAAGAATAAGCGGATTTGAGCTTTTTTCATTTTCAATAGCCTCAATAATTCGTCCGGGCATTGAACCAATATAAGTCTTTCTGTGACCGCGAATATCAGCTTCATCACGAACACCACCAAGAGAAATTCGTGCATAAGTTCTACCAATAGCCTTTGCTAGAGAACGAGCAATTGATGTTTTACCAACTCCCGGAGGTCCTGCAAGACAAATAATCTGTCCTTTAACATCAGGATTAATTTTTCTTACTGCAAGGAATTCTATAATTCTCTCTTTTACATCTGCAAGTCCATAATGGTCATTATCAAGAACTTCTTCTGCGTGTTCAATATCAAGATTTTCTTCCGTACAATATCCCCAAGGAAGAGAAATAACCTTATCAAGATAATTTCTTATAACTGCGGATTCAGGACTTGATGACTGCATTTTCATAAGCCTGTCACATTCACGAAGTAATTTTCTTTCGGTATCTTCTGAAAAACCTATTGCACGGATTTGTTCTTTGTATTCTTCAGCTTCAGAAATTGCTCCATCACCTTCGTTAAGTTCCTCTGAAATAGCTTTAATCTGTTCACGAAGATAATACTCACGCTGATTTTCTTCCATCTGCTCCTGAACCTTTTCATTGATTTCTTCTTCAATAGCCAAGAGCTCAATTTCTCTTTTAAGAATCACACAAAGTGCTTCTGCTCGTTTCAATGGATTTAATTCATCAAGAAGACTTTGCTTGATAGCGTAATCAAGAGGAATATTAGAAAGAATATAATCTGTTATCTCTCCTGCCTCCTTACGGACTGAAACACCGATAACGATATCTGACGGTAGTTTTGGAACATAATATGCATATTCCTCGAAAATACCAACAAGATTACGAACGAGGGCTTCCTCATATTTAGCATTTTCAGGACTTACCTTTTCTGTTTCAATACGACGAACAACAGCAGATAAAAACGGATTTGCTGAATTAATATGTAAAAGCTCAGCACGATAAAGGCCATATACAACAACACGAAGTGTGTCGGTACCCGGTAACTTCATAACCTGCTTGATTTCACATACAACACCAGATCCATAAATATCATCATATCTAGGGTCATCACACTCAAGGTCCATTTGTGTAGCAAGAAAAATATTAGTTTTCTTTTCCATAGCACTTCGGACTGCTTTTACCGACTTTACTCTTCCCACATCAAAATGCAATGTCATTTCAGGAAAGACCACAAGACCGCGCAAGGCAACCATTGGCATTGAAAAAGATTTTTCGTTAAAATCATTAAATATTTTATTTGTATTTTCCATTTTTGAATATATCACTCCTATTATGAACCTATATTATATAATAAAATACAAATTACTGCAATAAATACCATATAAATTTTTAAAAATTAATCATTCATCATAAAGATTGTTAAAAATTCGAACATATTTTAAAAGATTTCAAATGGTTTTAAGAAAAGTTTGTTAATTTAGTGACAATATATTGACTTTTATATATGTAATTTGCTATAATTTGTCCAATGTTTTAATTTTTAACAAAACAATTATGTAAATTTAATCTTTTTGGAGGTTTTTATTATGGCAAGAGTTTATAATTTTTCAGCGGGTCCTTCAATGCTCCCTGAAGAAGTATTAAAAAAGGCAGCTGCAGAAATGCTCGATTATGAAGGTAGCGGACAGTCAGTTATGGAAATGAGTCACCGTTCAAAGGTTTACGACTCAATTATCAAGGGTGCTGAAAAGCTTCTTCGTGAACTTATGAATATTCCTGATAATTATAAAGTATTATTCTTACAGGGTGGTGCTTCAACACAGTTTGCAGCAATCCCTCTCAACTTTATGAACAAAAATGGTAAGGCCGACTTCGTTATCACAGGTCAGTGGGCAAAGAAAGCTTATCAGGAAGCACAGAAATATGGTGAATGTAAAGCAGTTGCTTCATCAGCTGATAAGACATTCTCATATATTCCAAAGCTTGATAAGAATGAATTCACAAAGGATGCTGACTATTTCTATATTTGTATGAACAATACAATTTACGGAACAGTTTATCATGAGCTTCCAGACACAGGTGATGTTCCTCTTATTGCAGATATTTCATCATGCTTCCTTTCAGAGCCGATTGACGTTTCAAAATTTGCAATGGTTTATGGCGGTGCACAGAAGAACGTTGCTCCTGCTGGTCTTACAATCTGTATTATCCGTGAAGATATGCTCGGGTCAGCAAGAGATATTACACCAACAATGCTTGACTATCAGATTATGGCTGATAATGATTCTCTTTACAACACACCGCCTTGTTATACAATTTATATCTGTAAGCTTGTTCTCGAATGGCTTAAGGAAATGGGTGGTCTTGAAGCAATTAAGGAAAGAAATGTAAAGAAGGCAAAGATTCTTTATGATTTCCTTGATAACAGTAAGATGTTCAAGGGTACTGTTGTAGCTGAAGACCGTTCACTTATGAACGTTCCTGTCGTTACAGACAGCGAAGAACTTAACGCAAAATTTATCAAAGAAGCAACTGAAGCTGGCTTCGTTAATCTTAAAGGTCACCGTTCAGTTGGTGGTATGAGAGCTTCTATCTACAATGCTATGCCGGTTGAAGGTGTAGAAAAGCTTGTTGAATTTATGGCTGAATTTGAAAAAGCTAATTCATAAGGAGAATTATTATGTATAACATTTTAACTTTAAATAAGATTTCTGAAACAGGTCTTTGCCGTTTCAGTGATGAATACAATTGTGCTACAGATGCTAAGAACCCAGATGCTATTCTTGTTCGTTCAGCATCAATGCACGATATGGAATTTGAAGCAAACACTCTCGCTATTGCTCGTGCAGGTGCAGGTGTAAACAATATTCCTATTGACAAATGCAGTGAAGCAGGTATCGTAGTATTCAACACTCCGGGTGCTAATGCAAATGCAGTTAAGGAGCTTGTGCTCACAGGTCTTTTCCTCTCTTCAAGAAAGGTTATTCCTGCAATTGATTGGGCTAAAACATTAAAAGGCAACGGTGACACAGTTCCAAAGGATGTTGAAAAAGGTAAGAGCGCATTCGCAGGTCCTGAAATCAAGGGTAAGACCCTTGGTGTAATCGGTCTCGGTGCTATCGGTATTCTTGTTGCTAATGCTGCTGCAGCACTTGGTATGAAAGTTATCGGTTATGACCCATATCTTTCTGTTGCACAGAGTATTACACTTAATCATCATGTAAAACTTACAGATAATCTCAACACAATTTATGCAGAAAGCGATTATATTACTCTCCACTTACCTCTTAACGACGGAACAAGAGGACTTATCAATGCTGATACAATCGCAACTATGAAGGATGAAGTAAGAATTCTTAACTTTGCTCGTGGCGAACTTGTTGATACTGACAGCATTCTTACAGCTCTTGAAAACGGTAAGGTTGCTTGTTATGTAACTGACTTCCCTAACGATGCAGTTATCGGTGCAACAGGAGTTATTGCTATTCCTCACCTTGGTGCATCAACACCTGAATCAGAAGACAACTGTGCAATGATGGCTGTTGACCAGATTGCTGATTACCTCGAAAACGGTTCAATTATAAATTCTGTTAACTACCCTGCTGTTACACTTAATGCAAGTGAAAAACACAGAATAACTATTATGCATAAGAATATTTCAGGTATTGTAAGCAAGATTACATCTGCTTTTGCTAATGAAGATGTTAACATTGACAATATGGTTAACAAGTCAAAGGGTGAATACGCTTACACTGTTATTGATTCAGATACCGGAGCATCACCTGAATCTCTTGAAGCACTTAAGAAAATCAATGGAATTATTCGTATAAGAGTAATTAAATAAATCACATAAAATTAATAAAAAAATAACTCGTAATGTGTAAGTACATTACGAGTTTATTTTTTATTCTAACCAAGTAATATTAGTGTCTGTTAAAAAATTATGTAAACTGTAGCATATAAGAACATTATCTGCACCTTCTGTTTTACAAAGCTCAGAAATCGGTTTCTTATAATAACGCAAATCTACAAGAATTACATTTTCGTATGATTCACATAAAAATCCTCCAAGGCAATTAGAATATGAATCTCTTACAACAACAATAGTTTCATCCGTTTTTGCATCAGGGTTATGAATCTTAACAAGAGCATGATTACCATCAAGATAAACAGTATACTTATCAGTTTCATTCAATCTGTCACGATAAAAAACACCATTATTTCTTTCTTCACTTTCAGCATTAGTAACAACTATATTCTTTGAACCTGTCCATAATTCAAGGGTTTCACCCGGAGTTAACCACAATGCAGCTCTTGAATAGTTTGACCCTGTAAAGCCATCAACGGTCTCAATTGTGAAGCCATCCTTTGATAAATAATCCTTATTAATATTTTTCATATATGTTTCATAAGCAGTATATGTTCCAAGACTATTCCAATGATGGTCTGTTTTATAATACAATGTTGGATTATCAAAAGTATCTCTTATATCAATCACATTTATTGATGAGTCAGCCATTGAATAGATTGTAGAAATCTGTTCATAATCAGGAAAACTATTTGCGTATTTCGAAACTAATTCTCTTGATGCCCAACCTGAGGAAGGTACAATCATAAAATCAACTTTAACATCTACACTCTTAGCAAAAGCATTGATGGCATCAATATCTTTTTTTGTTTTTTCCTCTTTCATTTCAACAGGAGCTTCGACAAGAGCATTATCTTTTGTAAGATAAATATCTGATGTAAGTCTTCTTCCTGTATATAGCTCAAAATATGAATTAGTACCAACAAAAAAGTCTCTGAAAGGCATATGGTCAGCCATATAAGATTCAAGATTATTTCCAAATTCTCCACTGGTAACTGAATCCTTATTTATTTCAGGAAATTCTGCAAGATATCGTTTTTCAAGTTCTGAAAATTCAGATTTTGGTGAAAAGATATATAGACAGAACATTGCAACCAGAAAAGAGCAGAAAATACTAACTATAATTATATGTTCTTTTTTCTGTTTCATAGTCGTCTCCTTAGAATCTGAAGTAAATAAACGGATTATAACTCTGATTAGCGAGTGATGCAACACAAAGAAGCATAAGCACTACACAAACAGCTATTTGTCCATAACGAACTAAAGCACTTTCTTTTCTTTTAACAAAGAAATTCTTGAGTATTGGAGTTGATGCAAATATACCAATAATCAAAATCGGAAGATATGCTATCATTATTGTATTACCTGCATTAGTTGAGGCTACAGGTGTAAATAACTTGACAAAGAAAGCTCCAAGTGACGATACATCTTCAAAGAAGAACAATACCCAGCCAAGCATAACAAGGAAAATTGAGTAAATGTGTCCGACTGCAGCCGGTAACTTCTTAAGAACCTTTAACATAAATGTTTTTTCAAGGATAAGAATGAAGCCATAGTACATTCCCCACAAAACAAAATTCCAGCTTGCACCATGCCATAAACCTGTTAATGACCATACTACAAGAATATTTATAATCTGACGAGCAATACCCTTTCTGTTACCGCCTAACGGAATATAAACATATTCTTTAAACCATGTTGAAAGGCTTATGTGCCAACGTCTCCAGAATTCAGTAATATTTTTTGAAATATATGGATAATTAAAGTTTTCAAGGAATTCAAATCCAAACATTCGTCCAAGTCCTCGAGCCATATCCGAATAACCTGAGAAGTCGAAATAAATCTGTAACGAATAGGCGCAAATGCCCATCCAGGCAACTACCGTTCCTTCTTCTGCCTGAAGCATATTCCACAGATTACCCATTGGATTTGCAAGAAGAACTTTCTTTGATAAACCAAATATAAATAAAAGAACACCTGAAGAGAAATCCTTTATATTTTCTCTACGAAAACTAAGCTGTTCGGCTACATCACCATATCGGACAATTGGTCCGGCAATAAGCTGTGGGAACAATGTAACATATGTTCCTAACTTCATAGGGTCTTTTTGAACAGGAGCATCATTTCTATAAACATCAATAACGTAACTCATAGATTGGAAAATATAGAAAGAAATACCAATCGGAAGAGTTATTTCAGGAACAGTTAATTCAGAGAAAACAGGAATATATTTTAATATTTCAACTACAAAACCTGCATATTTAAAGAATCCAAGAATAAGAAGGTTTGCAACAATAGAAATAACAAGTACTGCTTTTGCTGATTTATCTTTACTTTGCCTTGAATGAATCAAAAGACCGAAAATATAATCAATAATAATGGTTATAACCATTAAAATTAAATATACAGGCTCACCCCATCCGTAGAAGAAAAGACTGGATAACAATAAAACAGGAATTCTGAACGAACGTGGTAGAATATAATATAATAAAAGAACTATTGGTAAAAATACAAATAAAAATACATTACTTGAAAAAAGCAATGATATCACCCTTAACTTTTAATAAAATGCTGAATCAAATTAATGATTCAGCATTCGTTATATATCAATTATAAATTCTTTGCAGCATCATTACAAACTTTTTCAAGTTCGTCAACATCAGGAGAACAGATAAATGCGAAGTAGTCACCTACAACAATCATCTTTGAAGCCTTAACAACTTTGTTCTGTTCAGGTGAATATGTAATACTTTCTTCATCCTTTGCCTGTTGTCTGCTCTTTGCAGCTTCTTCAATTCTCTTTAATGCATCAGCATC
>JAZNTF010000255.1:0-5863 GCA_045591625.1 Candidatus Fimenecus sp. | reverse complement strand
TGGCAGCCGGTTTCCCAGGAATTTCACGTTCGGGTTCTACAATTTCAACAGGCATGATATGTGGTGTATCTAAAGAGAATATGGTTGAGTATTCATTTATTCTTGGAATCCCAGCTATTCTTGTTGCAAATGTTGTTGAATTAAAAGATGCTGTTGAGATGAATGCGGAATTAGAGCTTTTACCAACTATAATCGGTGTTATAGTAGCAGCTGTCGTGGGTGTAGGTTGCATTAAACTTTTACAATGGATTTTAAAAAAGGATATGTGGAAATACTTCGGTATTTATTGCTTAATAATTGGTGTTGCCACAATAATTTGTAGTATTTTAGGATTTTAATTTTGGAGATGTAAAAATGGCTCAGCAAAAAAAGAAACCAGTAGCTAATAAAAAAAGAAAAACAGCCGCTAAAAAAGGTGCGAAAAAGATTGTTATTAATAAACAGTTATTAGCAATTATATTATTTGCTGTTTCAATCCTTTGGTTTTGTTTGGCAATAATTGATGCAGAAAGTATCTGGGGATTTTTCCGAACACTTACATTTGGATTTTTTGGATTTAGTACTTTTATTTTTCCGTTAATTTTACTTTTAATTGCTGTTTTAATTGCAATGGATAAAGATAATAACAAAGTTTACTCCAAATTGATTCAAGCTACTATTATTGTTACATTAATTAATAGTATCGTACATATTGTTCAATGTAATCCTGAAAATGGTTATTTTGTTGCTATGAAAGAAGCATATAATTATTTTGCAATCCAAGGGAATATGCTTGGTGGAGGAATATGGGGTGCATTGTTTGGTGGCTTAATATTGCTTATTACCGGAGGTAGTAAACTTGCTGCTATTATTATCTTTGTAATAACCTTATTTGTTGTTGTTATGATTCTCACAGGCCTTACTCTCGGTAATTTATACCACGGTATTTCAAAACCTGTAAAAAAAATCGGTGAATTTACCGGAGAAAGAATTAATGAATATAACGAAAAAGCGGAACAACGAAATCAAACTAAAGTACAACGAAAAAAAGAGTTTAATCTTGATGTCGATTTAGGACCATCACCAGTTGAAAATAATGAACCTATATTTTCAGATGATGTTTCTGAGGATGACATGAGTTATGATTTTGTTTCTGAAAATGAAAATTATAATGAAGATAATGATACGGAAATAGTTGTTGAAGATATTAAAGATGATAATGTTATAAATCTTGATGATATCATTAATAATAAAAATGTTAATGACGATTTTGAAACTCAACAAGATGAGTCTGATGATGAAGATGAAGAATTTGAAGAAGACGAATATACAGATGAGGAATGGAATGAAGAACCCATTAAAAAGTATATTATGCCTTCTATTGATTTATTAAATCTTCCTAAAAATCTCAATTTATCTGATTATGAAAATGAACAAAAAAATAATGAACGAAAATTGATTGATACACTTAACAGCTTTGGTGTATCGACAAGACTTGTTGGTGTTTCTAGAGGTCCTTCTGTAACTCGCTATGAAATTCAACCTGCAGCAGGTGTTAAAATCAGTAAAATCACAAATCTTGCTGATGATATTGCGTTGAATTTGGCAGCTTCCGGTGTTCGTATTGAAGCTCCAATTCCTAATAAAGCTGCAGTTGGTATTGAAATACCAAATAAAAGCCGTCAATCTGTTACTCTTCGTGAAGTTATTGACCAACAACAGTATAAAAACGCAAAATCTAAATTGACTGTTGCATTAGGCAAGGATATTACAGGTGAATTTGTATATTCTGACCTTGTAAAAATGCCACACTTACTTATTGCCGGTACAACAGGTTCAGGTAAATCTGTCTGTCTTAACTCTATGATTGTAAGCATTCTTTATAATGCTACTCCTGATGAAGTTAAACTTTTGATGATTGACCCTAAACAGGTTGAATTTACAATTTATAACGGTATACCTCATTTGTTAGTTCCTGTTGTTTCTGACCCCAGAAAGGCATCTGGTGCACTTGCATGGGCTGTTACTGAAATGCTTACAAGATACAAGACATTTTCAGAAAACAGTGTTAGAGATATTTCCGGTTATAATAGCATTTGTGAAAGTCAGGGCAAAAAGAAAATGCCACAGATTGTTATCTTCATTGACGAGTTATCAGACCTTATGATGGCAGCTCCTAATGAAGTAGAAGATTCAATTTGTCGTCTTGCTCAGATGGCTCGTGCTGCTGGTATGCATCTTGTTATAGCAACACAAAGACCATCTGTAGATGTTATTACCGGTATAATTAAAGCAAATATTCCGAGTAGAATTTCTCTTTCTGTTTCATCACAGGTTGACTCTCGTACTATTATTGACTCTGTTGGTGCTGAAAAACTTCTTGGTAATGGTGATATGCTTTATTATCCTGTTGGTATTCCAAAGCCTATTCGTGTTCAAGGTTGTTATCTTTCAGATAAAGAAGTAGAAAATGTTGTTAGCTTTATTAAAAATCAGGAACAGACATCCTATGATGACGATGTTATGAAAGAAATTGACCGTAATGCTGCTCAAACTGGCTCAAAGAAAAAGGATGTATCTTCATCGGGTGATGATGGAGAAAAAGGTCCTGCAGATGAAATGTTACCAAAAGCTATTGAGGTTGTTATTGAAGCTCAATCTGCATCTACAACCTTACTTCAGAGAAAACTTAAATTAGGTTATGCTCGTGCAGCAAGAATCATTGATGACCTTGAATCCAGCGGCATAATTGGACCGTATGAGGGTGCAAAACCCCGAAAAGTTCTTATTACCAAACAACAATGGTATGAAATGAATGCTTTAGCTCAGGGCGGAGCAAATAAGGATTACAGTGAAAATGAAGAGGGTAGCAGTGAAAAATAATCAGTTTTTACCAATTTCAAAAGAAGATATTATTTCCCGAGGCTGGGATGAAGTTGATTTTGTTTATGTATCAGGTGATGCATACGTCGACCATCCCAGCTTCGGCGTGTCTATTATTACAAGAGTACTTGAAAATGCAGGTTATAGAGTTGGTATAATTTCACAACCGGATTGGAAGAAAAATGAAGCTTTCAAGGTTTTTGGTAAACCAAGACTTGGATTTTTTGTTTCTTCAGGAAATATTGATTCAATGGTCGCTCATTATACTGTTGCTAAGAAAAAACGTAGCACAGATGCTTATTCTCCGGGTGGCAAGATGGGCTTAAGACCTGACAGAGCTGTAATTGTTTATTGTAATAAAATTCGTGAAATTTATGGAGATATTCCTATTATTATAGGAGGACTTGAAGCATCCTTGCGTCGATTTGCTCATTATGACTATTGGGATGATAAAATCAGACCCTCTATTTTATTCGATTCAGGAGCTGATTTAATTTCCTATGGTATGGGAGAAAAACAAACAGTAGAAATTGCAAATAGACTCAATAACGGAGAAATTATAAAGGAACTTACTGATATTAAAGGTACTTGTTATGCTGTTCCGGTTGTTAAAACTCCATATACAGGCGTTGAATGTCCTTCCTATGAAAATGTTTTAAATTCAAAAAAGGAATATGCTATTTCTTGTCGTATTCAACAAGATGAACAAGACCATATCAGAGGTAAAAAAATAAAACAACGTCACGGTAAAATGATGCTTGTACAAAACGAACCCATGACACCTCTTACAAGTGATGAACTGGATGCTGTTTATGAATTACCGTATACAAGAACATATCATCCGATTTATGAAAAGGATGGGGGAGTGCCGGGAATTCTTGAAGTACAGTTTTCTATCACTCATAACAGAGGGTGTTTTGGAGCTTGTAATTTTTGTTCCATTGCATTTCATCAAGGGAGATATGTTACTGCCAGAAGTAAGGAATCGATTTTGAAAGAAGCAAAGTTGTTAACTGAATTAGATGGCTTTAAGGGATATATTCACGACGTTGGCGGTCCTACGGCAAACTTTAGAAGAACTTCTTGTGATGTTCAATTAAAAAATGGTTTATGTAAAGGTAAAAAATGCCTTGCACCTAAGCCTTGTCCGGCTTTAGTATCAACTCACGATGAATATATTGAAATATTACGTGAGTTACGAAAAATTCCCAAGGTTAAAAAAGTATTTATTCGTTCCGGAATAAGATATGATTATATGCTTTGTGATAAAAATGATGCATTTTTCAAGGAACTTGTTCAATATCATATAAGTGGCCAATTAAAGGTTGCTCCTGAGCATTGTTCAGCTACAGTTCTTGATAAAATGGGAAAACCATATATTCAAGCTTATAAGGATTTCTCAAAAAAATATTTTAATTACACAAAATCTATAGGAAAAGAGCAGTATCTTGTTCCATATCTAATGTCTTCACATCCGGGAGCAACATTAAAAGATGCAGTAGAACTTGCAGAATTTATTCGCGACGAGAAGCTTCATCCAGAACAAGTACAAGATTATTATCCAACCCCCGGTACAATTTCTACTGCAATGTATTATACCGAGATGGACCCGTATTCAATGGAAAAGATTTTTGTTGCGAAAACTCCTCACGATAAAGCTTTACAACGTGCTTTGATGCAGTATTTTATTCCTAAAAATTATGATCTTATATATGAGGCACTTAAAAAATCTGGAAGAAATGATTTGATTGGTAATTCTTCAAAATGCCTCATTAAACCTAAAATAAACGATAGATTAAATAATGATAATAGGAATAAGAAAAATGAGAAGAACAGAAATAAAACTTTACATAGGAGAAAAAAGCAAATTTAAACTAATTGTACAAGGCATACTTGATTTTTATTTTAGCTTGCTTAAAAATAAGCTGTTAGCTAATTTAATTTTGATTTTCACTGTCTTTTCATTAGTTTTTAGCATACTGGATATAATTGGAATTTTCTCTTGGAGACAACTTTTTACAGTTACAAATTTAGTTGATGGTGCAAAACCTTGTAATAGTGATTTTGCAGTTTATTTTCTTGATGTAGGTCAAAGTGACTGTACGATAATTCAGTGTGATGGTGAAGTCCTTATGATTGATACCGGAACAAAAAATCAGGTTTACACCATAAGAAAATCTCTTTACACACTTGATATCGATTCTATTGATTATATGGTTGTTACTCATCAACATGATGACCATATGTCCGGAGCAGCAAAAATTATAGAGCATTATGATGTTAATAACATTATGATGCCCAAATTATCGTCAGTAAATTCTGTCGACTCATTAACCTATAATAATCTATTAAATAAAATAGGTGAATATAATGTGAACCCAATAGCAATCAAAGCCGGTTACACTTTCGAAGTTGGTTCAGCATATGTAGAAGTACTTGCACCTTTAGAACAAGATAAGGAACTGAACAATATGTCGACAATACTAAAAATTACATATGGTGAAACATCATTTTTATTTCAAGGCGATTCAGAACAAAAAGTAGAGAATCAACTTTTAAATTTAGAATGCGATGTTTCTGCAGATGTTTTAAAGGTCGGACATCACGGAAGTAATACATCTACCAGCGATAAGTATCTCATTGAAGTCAATCCAGATTTTGCTGTAATATCATGTGGTCCTGACAATAACTACGGTCATCCAACATATGGTGTTATAGATAAATTAGAGTCGCAAGGAGTAAAAACATATATTACATCACTTCAAGGTAATATTATTGCAATTAGTGATGGTGAAAAAGTTTCATTTATCACTGAATAGCTTTCGATAATTTTGTTATATAAAATATAAAAAAACACTTGATTTTACAAATATATTGTGATATAATTTTTCAGCAATTCACATGTGCGGTGATTTTAACGGAATTGCATTATATATGTCCCGCTAAAAGTTGACCCGTGCAGAGGATAAAATAAGGAGGAAAAAAATATGTCAGTAGTATC
>JAZNTF010000254.1:0-3378 GCA_045591625.1 Candidatus Fimenecus sp. | reverse complement strand
CTGCATTGACTTTGTTATCATCGACTAAAATATCAACTATCTCGCCCTGTTTAATAAACAAACGCTCCTGATTTTCAAGCCTGCTTTTCATCTCACGATGGTATGATTTTCTGTCAATCTGTGCACGCAAAGAATGAACCGCAGGACCTTTTCCTCGATTCAGCATTCTTGTTTGTATTGAATTTTTATCAGCAGCCTTACCCATTTCACCACCAAGTGCATCAATTTCACGAACAAGGTGTCCCTTTGATGTACCACCGATTGAAGGATTACATGGGAGGTTACCAACCCAATCCATATTTATAGTGAAAATAACAGTTGATGCACCAAGTCTTGCAGAAGCTAAAGCTGCTTCAATACCTGCGTGACCGGCACCAATAACCGCTATATCATATTCCTTTGCAAAATATTCCATAATATCTTTCCTTAAAAACAAAAACGGCAGTCGTATTCCTACCACCGCCGTTTATTTTTATTCTTCTGTTTTTGATGAACGAATTTCTACTTTTCCGTAAAGAACTGAACTGTCGATATCGCTCTTTGGTGTTCTGTCAGGAGAGATTTCAGGCTTATATGCTTCCTTTCTTTCTCTTCTGCCACCGTTTCTGTTGTTTCTTCCACGGTTACCACCATTGTTTTTTGCACCATCAACAGGAGAAATAACAACTTTTCTGTCAAGGTCTGAACCGATTGAATGAGATGTTGCTCCTTCAACTTCCTGAACTGCTGTATGAATAATTCTTCTTTCATAAGGATTCATTGGTTCAAGTGAAATATTTCTGCTCTGACGTACTGCTTTCATAGCAGTTTTTCTGGCAAGAATTCGAAGAGTTTCTTCTCTCTTTGCTCTGTAATTTCCAACATTAATTGAAACTCTCTTGTAACTTGAATTACCTTTGTTTGCTACCATTCTTGCAAGGTACTGGATAGCATCAAGAGTTTCACCACGTTTACCGATAATAATACCGTAATCTTCACCACAATCAAGTTCAAATGAAATTTCTTCATCATTTGATTTTTCTGTGATTGTGCATTCACTGATGCCAAGTGATTTTACGATTTCTTTGATATAATCTGCAGTTTTTCCATAGAGATTAGTCTCTGCCATTGGTTTTTCTTCTGCAGTTTCTTTTTCTTTAACAGGCTCTTTAATTTCCTGTTTCTTTGGTTCTGCCTTTTTTTCAGGCTTCTTTTCCTGTTTCTTTTCTGGTTTCTTTTCAGGTTTATTATGTTTGTTCTGTTTTTTCTCCGGTTTAGGGTCAGGAACATTTACAGAAACCTTTACCTTAGCAGGATTTCCGCCGAAAAGACCAAGGATTTTCTTTGTTGGAGTTTGTATAACTTCAACAGTAAATTCATCAAAGTCGCTTAAACCCAATTCGAGCATAGCAGCGGCTTTTGCCTCGTCAACCGTATTACCGGTTCCGATTGCCTCTTTAATCATATATTTATACCTCAGTTATTCTTCGTTTTTCTTTTCTGATACATTTTTTAGTATTTTTTCTCTTGCTCTTCGATTAATTGTTTCGTCAACCATCTGTTTTGCAAGTAATTTTTTCGGTGTCATTACCTGATTTGTAATAAGCATCTGAATAAATGAGAAGAAGCTTGAAAGGATAATGTATACACCAACGCTTGCAGGGAAAAGGAATGAGAAATAAATACTCATTGCAGGTGTCATAAGTGACATACAACCCATTGATGGATTCTTTGCCATTTCAGGATTTGTCTTTTTCTGACGAAGCCATGTATAAACGCCCATCATAAGTGATGTTACACCTGTAAGAATAGGGATGAGCCATAATAAATCCCAACCCATATCTGTTGAAGGTGTTCTTGAAAGGTCAATTCCAAAAAGAGTAAAATTATCTTTAAACATCTGAATTTTATTGATAATATCTTCAGGAATACCTGTTTTATCAAGTTTATCAAAATGTTGAATTGCAAGTAATTCAATTTGATATTCAAGATTTGAAACCTTACCGATTACATCTTCCGGTAATGCACGAACCGCATCTTTAATAGTATTAAGTACATCTTCCGGAACTTTAAGAACGTAATCAAGAATTTTATAGTTTACAAAATAAACACCCATCATAATTGGGAACTGAATAAGCATACCTGAACAACCGCCGGTCATTGATGAATAACCTTCTTTTGCATAAAGCTCATTCATAGCTTCATTCATCTTCTGCTGGTTACCGGCATATTTTTCTCTTATTCTTTTGATTTTTGGTTGCATTCTTTGGGTTTTAACCATACCCTTTTGTTGCTTTATCGAGGACGGAAGTAAAATAAGCTTAACGCAAATTGTCATTAGCAACAATGATAAAATGTAGTTATCACTGATTTCATAGAAAAATCCAATAAGATAACCAAAAGGAATTGAAAATATTTCTCTTATAAAATCCATTTTGTCCTCCGAATTTTAAGGGACCACTTTTTTAGTCTTTTTTTCTTTTTTTCTTTTCCGGAACAGGGTCATAACCTCCCGGAAATAGGGGATTACACCGTAAAAGTCTGTAAATAGTAAGAAAGGAGCCTTTAATTGCTCCAAATCTTTCAACTGCTTCAACTGCATATTGTGAGCATGTAGGATAATAGCGACAGCGTGGACCAAACAAAGGAGATATTTTTTTCTGATAAAATCTGATTATTTTAATTATCAGTTTTTTCATTTATAACTCCTGCCTGTTCTAACTGTGATAACATGAGTACTGCTAATTGAGTGCTCTTTATATATTTTGTTTTTGACCTTGCTACAAAAACAAAATCATAATTTCCGTGAATCTTATCTTCTATCATACTATATGCTGCTCTGATAACTCGCCTTGCTCTGTTTCTCTCAACAGCATTTCCTATCTTTTTTGAAGTAGTTATTCCCATACGACAAATTCCCGCACGGTTTTTCATTACATAAGAAACCAGTGCAGGACCCTGAAATGATTTTCCTTTGCCGTAAATTCTCCGGAAATCACAGTTATTTTTAATCATTACTGTCTGTTTCAATTTTTTTATCCCAATCGACAAATTAATATGTCAACTGCTTTCTGCCCTTAGCTCTTCTACGAGCAAGTACCTTTCTGCCGTTTCTGTCAGACATTCTCTTACGGAAGCCGTGTTCCATCTTGCGATGACGTTTCTTTGGCTGATAAGTTCTCTTCATTATTACTCCTCCGTTTCATAAATTATAGTCACACATTGTAATAATATCTGCGAGTAGCCATTATATAAGAATTTTGTCAACTTGTCAACTAATAAAATTTTTATAATTTTTTCAACATCTTTTGTTTTTAATTTATTTATTTTGATTTTTTTACTACATATTGTGTTATTTCTCATTTTTTAGTTAAATAAAAAATTTTTTTATTTTTTTAC
>JAZNTF010000253.1:0-5891 GCA_045591625.1 Candidatus Fimenecus sp. | reverse complement strand
TATAAAAGTTATCATCCCGACAAATTATAATTCGAAAGAAAATTTGGTGTTGACATTATATTAAAATCAGTATAAAATATATGTGATATTGTAAAGCGTTGAGAAAGAACGACGGATAATGTGAATTTGCAGAGAGATTTCGGTTGGTGTAAGAAATCAGTTCGGTATCCTGAGACCACTTTCGAGCATTGGTGAAAACGATTTTCGGTTAAGCCAATCGTATTAACTGCGTTAAAGTTATTTGAGTGGCAAGGCATTTTTTTGTTTTGCAATACGGGTGGAACCGTGGAATGTTGTATTTATAGCATTTCATCCTGTTTTATATGGGATGAAGTGCTTTTATTTTTTTCGGGACGCCGAGTCGTCGTCCCCTACAAGAAAGTATTTAATGTAAAGGAGAAATATATTATGATTAAGGTAACACTTAAAGGCGACGTTATTAAGGAATACGAAGCCGGTACTACTGTTGCAGAGATTGCTAAATCTATCGGTATGGGTTTATACAAATCTGCTTGTGGTGGTAAAATCAATGGAAATTACTGTGATTTAAGAACTGCAGTCAATGAAGACTGTGCTCTTGAGATCGTAACTTTTGATGAAATTGAGGGTAAAAAGACATTCTGGCATACTGCATCTCACATTATGGCTCAGGCTGTTAAGAGACTTTATCCTGAAACAAAACTTGCTATTGGTCCATCAGTTGACAATGGTTTCTATTATGACTTTGATTCAGAGGTTTCTTTCACACCTGAAATTCTCGAGAAAATCGAAGCAGAAATGAAGAAAATCGTTAAAGAGGATTTACCTCTTGAAAAATTTGAGTTATCCCCTGCTGATGCTCTCGCTATGATGGAAGAAAAAGGTGAAATCTACAAGGTTGAGCTTATTAAGGAACATGCTGACAAGGGTGAACCAATTTCATTCTACAAGCAAGGTGAATTTACAGAGCTTTGTGCAGGTCCTCACCTTATGTCAACAGGTACAGTTAAAGCATTTAAGCTCACAGCATGTACTGGTGCTTACTGGAGAGGTAACGAAAAGAACAAGATGCTCCAGAGAATTTATGCAACTGCTTTCCCAAAACAGGCAGCACTTGAAGAACATCTTACTCAGCTTGAAGAAGCAAGAAAGCGTGACCACAACAAACTTGGTCGTGAGCTTGAGCTTTTCACAACAAATGAGCTTATCGGTCAGGGTCTTCCAATTATGCTCCCTAAAGGAGCAAGAATCATTCAGCTTCTTCAGAGATTTGTTGAAGACGAAGAACAGAAACGTGGTTGGTTACTTACAAAGACTCCATTTATGGCAAAGAGCGACCTTTACAAGGTTTCTGGTCACTGGGACCACTATCGTGACGGTATGTTTGTACTTGGTGATGCTGACCAGGCAGAAGCAAATAACGAAGAAATTTTTGCACTCCGTCCTATGACTTGCCCTTTCCAGTATCAGGCATATCTCAACCGTCCTCGTTCATACAGAGATTTACCACTTCGTTATAATGAAACATCTACTCTTTTCAGAAATGAAGCTTCAGGTGAAATGCACGGTCTTATTCGTGTTCGTCAGTTCACAATTTCAGAAGGTCACTTAATGTGTACTCCTGAACAGCTTGAAGATGAATTCAAGGGTTGTCTTGAACTTGCTATCTATATGCTTAAGACTCTTGGTCTTTATGAAGATGTTTCATATCGTTTCTCACAATGGGACCCTGCTGATAAAGAAAAGTATATTGGCACACCTGAGCAGTGGGATGAAGCACAAGGAGTTATGGGTAAAATCCTTGATAATCTTGGAATTGATTATAAAATTGGTATCGGTGAAGCTGCTTTCTATGGTCCTAAGCTTGATATTCAGATTAAGAATGTTTTTGGTAAAGAAGATACTCTTATTACAATTCAGGTTGACCAACTTCTTTCAGAAAAATTCGGTATGGAATACACAGACAAAGACGGCTCAAAGAAAAACCCATACATCATTCACAGAACTTCAATCGGCTGCTACGAGCGTACTCTCGCTCTTCTTATTGAAAAATATGCAGGTGCATTCCCTCTCTGGCTTGCTCCTGAACAGGTAAGAATTCTCCCTATTGCTGACCGTCATCACGACCGTTCATTTGAAATCAAGAAAGAACTTGAAAAGATGGGTATGCGTGTTACTGTTGATGACAGAAGTGAGAAGACTGGTTATAAAATTCGTGAATCTCGTCTTCAGAAGCTTCCTTACTGGGTTATCGTTGGTGACAAGGAAGTTGAAGAAGGTTCAGTTTCAGTTAGTAAGCGTGGTCAGGGCGACATCGGTTCAATGAGCTTTGACGACTTTGCAAATATGCTTAAAGAAGAAATTGAAAACAAAGTAAGATAAGAGGTATTTTTATGAAAGCTCCCCTTACCATAACGGTTATTACTGATACACACTATTATTCAAAGAAACTCGGCACTTCTGGCTCTGCTTATGAAATTGCCAACAACAAAAGTGGTGTTTTATTGGCAGAAGCCGCAGAAATGCTTGAAGCTGCTTTTGCACAGATTGCAAAGGATACAAGAACTGATATCGTTCTCCTTTCAGGTGACACAACAAGCAATGGTGATTTTGATTCACATCACGAATTTATCGAAATGCTTCGCGACCTGAAAGCTAAGGGCAAGAGAGTTTATGTCCTTACTGCTACTCATGACTATCAATGGGAAGGCGTTCACCACAGATATGAGGGTGATGAAAGAGTTCCTACTCCTGCTGCAAAGCGTGAAGACCTTTATGATATGTATAAGGAATTCGGTCCTGACGAAGCTATTGCTGTTCACAGACAGAGCATGTCATATATCATTCAGTTACAGGATGGTTACAGACTTTTTGCACTTAACGACGACACAAACCTTAACGGTAAAAGTGGTTTTTCTGACGAGCTTTTCGAGTGGATTAAGGAACAGATTGCTGATGCCAAGGCAAACGACCAATTTATCGTTGCTATGACTCACCACCCTCTTATTGCTCCGTCACCTATGTACGAAATCATCGGCAGAGGTGATATGATGGGTGATTATAATATTCGACGCGAACAGCTTGCTGACCTTGGGGTTCAGTTTATGCTCACAGGTCATACTCACGTTCACGATATTGATAAGTACGTAAGTCCTAAGGGCAACTATTTCTATGATATTTCAACTGCTTCAACAGTTGGCTACCCTGCTACTATCAGAAACATTGTTTTTGATACAGAAAATGAAGTTGTTACCACAACAACTGATTTAATTACTGAACCGGTTAAATTTGACACTCACGGAAAAGATTTACAAACATATCTTGCTGACCATATGGTTGGTATGATTAGAGATGTTATTAAGGCTGCCGGTGAGGATATAGATAAATTTGCTGATATGGCAACTGCTATAAGTATCAAGAAAAAGGTCAGCTACAAAATCGGTTGGATTTTAAAGCCTATATTCAAATTCCTTAACCAGCTTAAAATCGGCACTGTCGGTAACTGGACCCGTAAAGAGACCGGTCTTAAAAAGGAAGACTATGCCGATATCAAGGACAAAAGCGTTGTAGATTTCATTGTTGATATTGTTCTTAATCTTTTTGGCGGTAAGAATCTTTACACACCTGAAGATAATGAATATAAAATCGCAATCGGTCTTATTAACATTATTGACTCAATCATCAAAGTGTTACATATTCCGCTTAAGAAGCTTATTAAGGTTTCTGACACAGTAAGAGGAATTATTGAACCTTTACTTTACAACCCGGGCATTCCTGCTTACGATGCCGTAATGCCGATTATGCCGTTATATGAAGGCGATGAGGTTGGTCCTCAGCCCGAGCCTGTACCAAAGGTTACAACGGTTAAAGACAGTAAAAAGGGCTTGCCTATTGTTATATTCTCAATTCTTTTTGTACTGATATTCTTCTTGCCGATTGCACTCTTGTTGCTCATCGGATTCATTAAGAATCAGATAAAGTACAGAAAATATCTAAAATAAATTAATGCTGATTAAGAGGTAATGCGATTTGTATTACCTCTTTTTTTTACACAAAAAAGGCAAGGTAATACCTTGCCTTTCAAAATATTTATTTTTGATTATTATAATCATTCATACCGTTACATTGTTGCTTTTGTGCCATTGAACAGGTCTTCGAATTTGGACAACCAATACATTTTATACCTTTTTTCTTTTCCCTGACAATATAGGCTACGGCACATCCGATTATCACAACAAGTATTGCAATTATAATAAAATTATCCATACCACTCACCTGTTATTTTGCTTTTGTCATTGCTCTTTTCTGTGCCTTTTCAGCCTGAAGCTTTTGAGCCTTTTTGTCACCATTGATGCACAGTACTACAAGAATTGCAACGAATACCAGAACTGCAACAAGACCACCTGCAAAGCCTTCACCGAGCTTGTCTGTTGTAATAAGTGTACCAATCTGATATACAAGATAGCCTGCTGTGAAGCCTGTACCAAGCTGAAGACCAATACCTGCCCAAAGCCATTTTGCGCTCTTCATTTCGGAACGCATAGCACCGATTGCAGCGAAACAAGGAGGAGTAAAGAGGTTAAACATAAGATAAGCAAGTGCTGCCACCTTTGTAAGACCCATTGTTGCGGCCACCTCACTTGCACCGCCTGTAAGAGCAAGTTCTTCTGTATCAATAAAGTTAGTGATTGCAAAGCATACAGCTAATGTGCCAACAACATTTTCCTTTGCTATAAATCCTGTAACAGATGCTGCTGCAAGCTGCCATGAAAGAACACCAACAACAGGAACAATCACATAAGCAAACGGTCCTGCAATAGCTGCGAGAATTGATGAATCTGCTGTTTCTGCTACTGTAAAACTCAAGGTAAATGACTGCATAATCTGAACAACAGTGTTACAAAGAAGAATGATTGTTGCTGCCTTAACAATATATGACCAACCACGCTGACACATTGAAAGGAAAGCTCGTTTAAGTGAAGGTAATTTATATTCAGGAAGTTCAATAATGAAAAATGACTTTTTAATCTTATTACCTGTAATTTTATTAATAAGAAGTGCACCAACAAGGATAATAATAATACCTACAAAATACATCAAAGGTCCTACCCATGATGCATCGCCGAAAAAAGCACCTGCAAAAAGTGATATAACAGGAAGCTTTGCACCACATGGCATAAATGGCGCTAACATTGCAGTAGCTCTGCGCTCACGCTCATCACGGATAGTACGACAAGCCATAACTCCTGGAATTGCACATCCGGTACCAACTACAAAAGGAATAATTGATTTACCGCTTAATCCCACCCTCTTAAATATAGGGTCAAGTACAACTGAAGCACGCGCCATATAACCGCAATCCTCAAGAAGTGCTATAAGGAAATACATAACCATAACCAATGGCAGAAAACCAATAACCGCGATAGCACCACCGATTACACCATCAATAAGTAAAGCCGAAACAAGAGGACTTGCGTTTTCAAAAAATCCTGCAACCCATTCCTGTGCTACTTCAAGTCTTCCTGTAAGCCAATCTGCAATCCATACACCGGGACCTGCCTGTGAAATCCAGAAAACAAGAAACATTACAACTGCAAAAATTGGAAGACCAAACCATTTGTTTGTAAGAATATCGTCAATATCATCCTGAAAATTTCTGTTTCTTGTTAGAATTCTTCTCTTTTCAACAGACTTTACAATTTGATTTACAAATTCAAAACGTTTTTTATCAGCCTCAAGAACAGATTTTTTATCAGATAAAACAACGTTATTCTGAACATAAGGAGCTTTTTGAGTTTTTCCAATATTTTCTACTGCAACTGCAACAATATCCTTTAAACCATCTGAAGATGTGGCAATTGTTTCAACAACAGGACAATTCAACATTTTTCCCAAAACAGCTACATTAATAG
>JAZNTF010000252.1:0-2822 GCA_045591625.1 Candidatus Fimenecus sp. | reverse complement strand
CGCGGTGGTATTAAATCAGTTACTTTTGCTGCTCAGAATCCTATGCTTACATGGTATTATCACACATTCCACGACCATGCAGACCGTTTTGAAATGGAAACAGTTGGTCAGGGATTTGATGTTGTACTCAGCGTTATCGATAAGATTGCTAAATTCCAGGAAACAAACGGATTTAACGGTCCACAGAAAAAATAATTGATAGTTAATGAAGGTATGGCATACGTCATACCTTTTTTAATTAAAATAAAGGAAAAATTTAGAAAAAATAATTGACTTATTTTAATTTTTGGTGTATATTTACTTTATCCATTTAAAGAGATACACAATTAATATTTGATTGTGTGAAAATTAAGGAGGAAATTCTTATGAAAAACTTAAAGAAAATTCTCGCTGTTCTTGTTGCATTAACACTTGTTGTTACATGTTTTGCAGCATGTGGTGGAGAGAAAAAAGAAAACAAAGCTAACGAAATCGTTATCGGTATCAGTGGTCCTCTCACAGGTGGCGCTGCTCAGTATGGTAACGCTGTTGTTAACGCTGCTCAGCTCGCAGTTGACGAAATCAACGCTGCTGGTGGTATCAACGGCACAAACCTTAAGCTTGTTACAGCTGACGACGAAGCTGACTCAGGTGACAAGGCAGTTAGTGCTTACAACTCACTTAAGGACAATGGTATGCAGATTTTCCTTGGTACAGTTACTTCAGGTTCATGTCTTGCAGTTATTGAAAAGACAAAAGCTGACAACATGTTCCAGCTCACACCTTCTGCATCAGCTGACTCAGTTATCGCAAACGACAACTGCTTCCAGATTTGTTTCACTGACTCAAACCAGGGTGTAGGTTCTGCTCAGTACATCGCGGATAACAAGGTTGCTACTAAAGTTGCTGTTATCTATGACTCATCAGACGCTTACTCAACAGGTATCTACAACACATTTAAGGCTGAAGCTGCTAAGAAGGGTCTTAACCTTGTAACAGAACAGGCTTTCCAGAAAGGTAACACAGACTTCTCATCACAGATTCAGGCATGTAAGACAGCTGGTGCTGAACTTGTATTCCTTCCAATCTACTACACAGAAGCTTCTCTTATCCTTGAAGCTGCTTCAAAGGCAAGCTATGCTCCTAAGTTCTTTGGTTGTGACGGTCTCGATGGTCTTCTTGGTATCGATGGTTTCGACACAAAACTTGCTGAAGGCGTAATGCTCCTTACTCCTTTCGCTGCTGACGCTGATGATGAAGCAACTCAGAAATTCGTTGCTGCTTACAAAGCAAAGTATAACAACATAATTCCTAATCAGTTTGCTGCAGACGCATACGATGGCGTATACATCATTGCTGAGCTACTCAAAAAGCACAATGTAACAGCTGATATGTCAGCATCAGAAATTTGTGACCTTCTTAAAGTTGGTATCGCAGCTGATGATTTCTCATACAAGGGAATTACAGGTGCTGGCGCTGACCTCACATGGGATGCATCCGGTGCAGTTTCTAAGAAACCTATGGCTGTTGTTATTAAGGATGGCGCATACGTTGCTCTTTAATCTATAACATATAAATTTTACCGACAGTATTCTTGTACTGTCGGTATTTTTTTGCATTTTAATATTGCTTTTTAATAGTTTAATGTGCTATAATATAATGAATTTTTATAATTGATAACATATATGGAAGGATGTTATGTAATGGGTTTTTTAAGTAACCTGATTAATGGTATAAGCCTTGGAAGCATTTATGCGGTTATTGCTCTCGGCTATACTATGGTTTATGGTATTGCAAAGATGCTTAACTTTGCACATGGTGACGTTATTATGATTGGCGGATATGTTGTTTATATTGCCGTATCGAAGATTGGACTTCATCCCCTTTTATCTGTTGCTATTGCAATGGTTGCATGTACAGTACTTGGTATCACAATTGAAAAAATTGCTTACAAACCGCTTCGTCAAGCAACTTCTCTTTCTGTTTTGATTACTGCAATTGGTGTCAGCTATTTCTTACAGAATATTTCTCTTGTACTTTTTGGTGCAAACCCAGTTAATTTCAAATCAGTTGTTACAATTCCGGCAATAAAATTATTTGATGGACAAGTTGTAATCTCTGGTGAAACATCTTCTGCAATTGTAATTTCATTATTAATTGTAATTGGTCTTTCAATCTTTATTAAGAAAACAAAAACAGGTAAGGCAATGCTCGCTGTATCTGAAGATAAGGGTGCAGCTCAACTTATGGGTATCAATGTAAATAAGACAATATCTATTACATTTGCAATAGGTTCAGCACTTGCGGCTGTTGCCGGTGCTCTCCTCTGCTCATCATATCCTATTCTTTCACCTACTACAGGTGCAATGCCCGGTATCAAAGCATTTACAGCTGCAGTTTTTGGCGGTATCGGTTCAATCCCAGGTGCTATGATTGGTGGTATTCTCATCGGCATTATTGAAATACTCGGCAGAGCTTATATTTCTTCTCAGCTTGCTGATGCTATCGTTTTTGGTGTTCTTATTCTTATCCTTATGTTCAAGCCAACAGGTATTTTAGGCAAGAAGATAAGTGAAAAAGTTTAATTTGTGAAGGGAGTTATTACTTATGAAAAAGAATTCTAAGTTGATTAAGCCCAACACAAAACAGAGTTTAATCACTTATATAATGTTAATTGTAGCTTTTATAATTGTTGAAATTATGACTGCTACAGGTGGATTATCATATATGATGCAGGACCTTCTTGTTCCTCTTTGTGTATATGCAATTCTTGCCGTATCACTTAACCTTACAGTTGGTATTCTTGGGGAACTTAGCCTTGGACATGCTGGATTTATGTGTAT
>JAZNTF010000251.1:0-9222 GCA_045591625.1 Candidatus Fimenecus sp. | reverse complement strand
TATAAACTATTGAATATACAAGTGAAAGTGCATTACCACTATATGTATTCATGATTGTCTGACCCCATGAGTAGAAGCCTTCCTGTGTAAAGAACCATTCTGCCCAAGCACCATAAAGAATATAGCCGGATAAAATATGTGAAATATAACGGAATAATAATGCTGTAAATGCACCCAAGGATAACGATATACTGTCATTTTTTATTGCTTTCTTATACAATGAACCTAAACCAATTACAGTATAAGCTAAAATGTAATCTAAAAATAACATTAAAATTGCTTTATCTATTCCAAGACCATCCTGTTCAGGCGGTAAAAATGCAGCAGTAATAGTACCGTCTGCAACACCTATTACCATTTCTGCTAAGGAGTAAACAAAGCCTGTAATCAAGCCTCTGCCTATTCCGTATTTCCAACCAACAAGAACAATCGGCAACATACTGACAATAGTAATCTGTCCGCCAAATGCCATTTTAGGAACAATTGATTTTGAAACCAATTCCAAAACAATTGCAAGTGCCAACATAACAGCACTTTCTACCAACCAATATAGATTTTTCTTTTTCATTCTCTTTTACCTCCAAATAAAAAAATTCAGCCAAGGAATACCGCAAGGCTGAATGAAAATTTCCTACGCCGGCATTATCCGTATCAGGTTCAATGGTCAGAGGTGGATTAACCTCAATCTCAGCCGACTACCGTCAGCACCCATAACTATATTTACTTGGCTTGATTACATTATACACCTGACAATTTATTTGTCAAGCATAAAATGTTTAAGTGATGAATATCGTAACTGTGTCTTATTATTTTCAATCATACTGTTAAGACAGCCTGTAGTGCCAACCAAAATCATAAGTTTTTTTGCTCGAGTTACGGCAGTATATAAAAGATTTCTGTAACACAGTCTGCTATTAACTGAAATCACAGGCATAATAACCGCGTCGAATTCACTGCCCTGACTCTTATGAACAGTTATTGCATAGGCTAACTCAATTTCTTGCAACTGTTCTTTTGAATATGTAGCTCGTTTACCTGAAAAATCAATAACTATTGCATCACGACGCATATCAATGGTTTCTATAAAGCCAATATCACCATTGAAAATACCATCGCCTTCACCATCAGTGGATTCCCAGTGAATATTGTAATTATTTTTTATCTGCATCACCTTATCTCCTTCACGGAAAAGACGATAACCGGTGTTATATTCTTTTTTATCAGATGAAAGTGGATTAAGTGATTCTTGCAACACATTATTAAGATATACGGTGCCTGTTTCACCTTTTTTTGAGGGACAAAGCACCTGAATCTGTGTTGTTGGGTCAAATCCGTATGCATTGGTTAATCTTGTTGTTGAAAGCTCTTTTATTGTACGGACCGCATCAAGGTTAAAGCTTCTGTGCATCATATAAAAATCACCTGATTTATTATCGGTGTCAATATACTCACCATTAACAATTGAATGAGCGTTTCGCACAATATTACTTTCCATTGATTGACGGAAAATTTCCTTTAGCTGTACAACAGGCAAAAGTTCACTTTCAATCAAATCCTTAAGCACATTTCCCGGACTTACGGACGGAAGCTGATCACTATCCCCCACCATAATAAGTCTGCAACCAAAAGGAAGTGCATCAAGAAGACTTGAAAACAAAAAAATATCAACCATTGACATTTCATCAATTATAAGTGCCTGACAATCAAGAGGGTTGCGGAGATTTCTCTTGAAAACAGGCTTATCTCCTTCACCCCATTCAACTTCTAGAAGACGATGAATTGTAGTTGCTTTTCGTCCTGTTGTTTCAGTCATTCGTTGAGCTGCACGACCTGTTGGTGCACAAAGAGCAACCTGGAGATAATCCTTTTCAAACATACTGATAATTCCATTAAGTGTTGTAGTTTTACCTGTACCCGGACCACCTGTCAGAATAAGTATTCCTTTGTTGACCGCAGTTATAATCGCTTCTTTTTGTAATTCAGCATATTGAATATTACAGGCTTTTTCAATTCTTGAAATATGTGTCACCACATCCATTGGATTTTCAGGTGGGAATTTTAACAATACTTTTAACCTGTTAGCAATACTTTTTTCGGCATTATATGCTTCGGGTAAAAAAACAAAATCAGTATCTCTTATATTTTCAATTACAACTCTTCTCGTTTCCACAAGATTATCTATCGCAATTTCAAGTGTTTCCCGGCTTTCATTCAACAAATCACCTGATGGTGTAAATATTTTCTCAAGTGGCAAACAAGTATGTCCGTTATTATAGTTATGTCTGATAACATAAAGAATACCTGCTTCAACCCTATATTTTGACTCAGGTCGGGAAGGTAACATCTCTGCAATTTGTTCAGCTCGTTCAAATGAGATTTTTCTCTCACCCTCACAAAGTATGTATGGGTTATTTTCTATAATATCCACTGCATTATTACCAAGCTTTTCAAAAGCAAAAAGGCATTCATTGGTTGTAAGTCCATATTTTGAAAGGTTAATAATCAAAGTTCTCGTCGATGACTGTTTTTTATACTCACGACCTATTTTTCTTGCTTTTTCAAGAGAAATACCTTTAATTTCTGCTAATCTTTCAGGCTCATTTTCTAATATGTCAAAAGTTTTTTCCTTAAATTTATCGACAATCCTCAATGCAGTAGATTCACGAACACCTTTTATAGCTCCGCTTGCAAGATAATGATACAGGTCCTCAACTGTTTCAGGCAACAAAGCATTGCAGAAGTCAGCCTTAAACTGCCTTCCGTAAACAGAATGGTAAACATAGTCACCAACCAATTCTACTTTATCACCCATTTTTAAATCAGGTGTTGTGCCGACAACTGTAATTTCTTCGTCATCCGTGTCGACCTGAAAAACAGTGTAACCATTCACATCATTATGATAAGTTATATCGGTAACATTACCTTTTATTTTGATTTTTGTTTCAAATTCTTCCATCAAAAAAATCCTTTATTTTTTCATTTTCCACATAATATATTCCATTACAATCTTTACAGATTTGTAATAGTTCATCTTTTTCCTTATTATTTATTCCTTTATCAAGGACCAATATCTTACCATATATATCCTCATTAAGGAAATTCATTCTAATTCTCATTCCGTAGGCTAATTTACGGACATTCACGGAATTTTCATCGCAAGGAATAATTATGTAATAGGGTTTATCATTTTTAATCAGTAGTAATTTTAACATAATCATATAGCAAATTGCAACTGTTCCAACAAGTACAAGGAGAACAAAAACGAACCATATAATTGAATCAAGCATAAAAATCACCTCAACTCATTATATGGTCTGAACGACAAAATGTTAAAGGACTGTCAGAAACAGTCCGAAATTTTGTTTTATGTACAATAAAAATCAGGATACAAAAGTACCCTGATATAAAAATGAGTAAATCTGTAAGCCGAGTTCTGTCGTTTAAGGCAATTATCTATCTGCGATATGTGTTGCCACATACCTGAAGCCATCCGTCGGAGTATTTGCCCAGCTGACAACTCCGGTCGATGTTGCATCGGGTAGGGTTTGCTCGGCCGCTACATCTCTGCAACGCCGGTGAGCTCTTACCTCGCCTTTCCACCCTTACTGTTAAAAACGGCGGTTATTCTCTATGCACTTTCCCTAAGGTCACCCTCGGCGGCTGTTAGCCGTTACCCTGCTGTATGATGCTCGGACTTTCCTCACAGACCAAAGTCTGCGCAACTGCCCAACTTACTCATTAATATTAAATTGTAACTCCGTCTTTTTTGATTTGAGTAATTTTATTACCCTTTACCATATAGACATTTTTTGAAATATCCATCATAGGTTTATCAGCCATTGAATCAGTATATAATTCATCAATGGTTACGGCACCATAAATCGAACGGAATACTTCTAATTTATGCTCTTTATAACAGATGCTGTTTATTTCACCCTTTATAGGGTCAATATCAGAGCCTATGTAATTTTTGATTCCCAATCTCTCACATATAATCTTTAAAAGACAATGTGGACATCCTGAAACAACAATATCGTCTTCATCTTGAATTTGAGAATAAAAATCCTTTACTTTATGTTCATTCAAATCCCAGAATTTTTCAAATTCATCAAAGATATTATTATATTTTCCACAATACTCTTTAAAGGTTTTACCATAGCTTTCCATTGCTTCTTCAACGGTAATTTTATCAAATTTATATCGTATAAAATCTTTCATAAACTTTGGAGCAAAACGGATAATGGTTTTAAAATCTTTCTTTAAAAAGTAAAGAAAAACATCCATTATACTTTCACCGTCATAAAGCGTATTATCAAAATCAAATACTCTCATAAATCAGAAACCTCTTGAAGCACCGCCGCCACCGAATGAACCTCCACCACCACGGAAGCCACCACCGGAAAAGCCACCTCGTGAGCCACCTGAAAATCCACCATAAATCACAGGACCGTGGTAATGTCTGCCACCACCATGATATGAGCCACCACTACCACCATCAGGACCATTTTTTAATAACTTCTCGAAGATTATAACTATAACAACGACAATTATTATAGCAATAAACATAGTTATAAAAGCATCAGTACCGAATTCGTCGTCTTCTGATTCATAATCGTTTATGTTGTAATCAGGATTCAGTTCAACTCCATATTCTTCACACACAACATATACAACAGCTTTATATGTTTCTATAAGTCCTGTTGAAAAATCGTCATTACTCAAATATGGAATGGCATATTCATCGATAATTCTACCAACTTTACCGTCATTAAGGCAACCTTCAAGACCATAACCTACCTGAATTGAAATCTCACGGTCAGAAAGAGAAAGTAAAATAACAACACCATTGTCATTATCTTCGTTACCTACACCCCATTCACGACCAAGTTCAAGAGCATATTCGTCAACATCATAACCATCAAGTGAATCTATTGTGACAACGACAATCTGTGCTGTAGTTTGTTCATACAAATCAGCACCGATTTTCATTATTTCTGCTTCATCATCTTCATCAATAATATTAACAAAATCATTTACAAAAAAATCATTTGTAGGTTCAGGTAAAGAAATAGCAAATGACGAAAATGATAGTGAAAAGATTAAAATTATGGCACAAAAAAGTGCAAAAATCTTTTTCATAACTTTCTATCATTCAAAATCAACAGTTGGAGCTGTCTGTGATTCACTTGATGCCTCAAACAAGTCAACTTTTTCAAATCCGAACATTCCTGCAAAAATTACATTAGGGAATTTTTTTATAGTAGCATTATAATCAGTTGCTATATCATTATAATCCTTACGAGCAACTGAAAGTCTGTTTTCTGTACCTGCAAGTTCATCCTGTAATGCAACAAAATTCTTATCAGCCTTGAGTTCAGGGTAATTTTCAACAACAACCAAAAGTCTTGAAAGTGCTGAGTCAAAGCTATCTGTTGCTTGTTGATATTCTTCAGGGTTTGATGCTGAATTAAGCTTTGCTCTTGCATCTGCAAGTGCAGTGTATACATCTTCTTCGTGAGAAGCATACGCTTTAACTGTGTTTACAAGGTTAGGAATTAAATCGGCTCTTCTTTGGAGTTGAACCTGAATCTGAGCATCTGCATTTTCAACCTTTGCACTCTTATCAACAAGTCCGTTATATGTTGCAATTAAACTTCCGCCAATAATTGCAATTACAGCAACTATTGCAATAACAACAACTAAACCTTTTTTCACAAAACTCACCCTTTACAATATTTTATTTTTAATTATTCATCAAAACCGTTTGGATTATTACTCTGCCATCTCCAAGAGTCCTCGCACATTTCGAGAAGGTCTCTTTCTGCTTTCCAACCAAGCTCATTAAATGCCTTTGAAGCATCTGAATAGCAAACATCAAGGTCACCCGGACGACGAGGAGCAATTTTATATTCAATCTTCTGTCCTGATGCCTGTTCGAATGCTTTGACAATATCAAGAACGCTATATCCGTTACCTGTACCAAGATTATATATATTAACTTTTGGCTCATCCTTAAGGATTTTTTCAACAGCCTTTACATGACCGATTGCCAAATCAACAACATGAATATAGTCTCTTACACCTGTTCCGTCATGAGTATCGTAATCATCACCGAAAACATTAAGGCAAGGTAATTTACCAATAGCAACCTGTGTAATGTATGGCATAAGGTTATTTGGAATACCGTTTGGATTCTCACCGATTCTACCACTCTTATGAGCACCGATTGGATTAAAGTAACGAAGAAGTGTTACTGCCCATTCGTTATCTCCCTTATGGAAATCATCAAGTATAATTTCAATCATATACTTTGTTGTACCATACGGATTTGTAGTACCACCTGTTTTCATATCTTCCTTAAGCGGAGAAATATTGCTGCTTCCGTAAACAGTTGCAGATGAGCTGAAAACAATTTTTTTACAGTTGTATTCTCTCATTACTTCACAAAGTGCAAGTGTACCGCCAATGTTATTGTCATAATATTCCAATGGCTTTGCACAACTTTCACCAACTGCTTTAAGACCTGCAAAGTGGATACAAGCATCAATCTTATGTTCTTCGAAAACTTTTCTCATATTTTCCTTATCACGGATGTCATAAGGATAAAACGCAAACTCTTTACCGGTTAACTCCTTAACCCTATCAAGAGATTTTTCACTTGAATTATAAAGGTTGTCAACAATAACAATTTCATAACCCGCATTCAAAAGTTCTACACATGTGTGTGAGCCGATAAATCCGGCTCCGCCTGTAACTAATATTTTCATCAGTTTGCCTCCTTAGCAATTTTTGTACCCACAAAATAATCTTCAAGAATATCAGTATAATCACTACCATTTAACGCCATATAGTTTGCGCCTTCACGACTCATACCAAGGCTATATCCCTGACCATAAGTCTGTACTGTAAATGAAGAATCAGTTTCGTTATATGTAATTATAAAACAAAGTGACAATAAATTCTGCTCACCGAGTATATTTTTTCTGAAGTCAAAGCCTGACATTTCAATTCCGTTAACGCTTATTGTTGTAACATTTCCAAGCTGTTCAGAAATTGATGAGTCATGAGCTTTTACTTCAAACCATTCAGCCGGATTTTCTGAAAGAACTGTAACATTTTCATTATTAAGTAAAAATGCTCTCATATCCTCGGCTGAAAATATCTTTGATGTATTATAACCGGTTACAGAAGATTCATTTTCACCGTCAGTTTTTACAGATTTGAGATATGGCAATTTAGAAGACATATCCAAAGTTGCTCCCGGTGTAAGAATATGATATGGTGCAACTGCAACATTACCTTCAAAAGTCAGGTACTCACCATAAACAGAATCAACTATTGCCTTAACAGCCTCACTGTATGAATCAGCAATCTGCACCCCGTCAATTGTATATCCGTTATTAAGGAATTTAAGACAAGAATATATCGCTACAACCTGTGCTTTAACTGTTTCAGTTTCTGCTTCTGTATTTATTTCCGATGTGACAATTCTTGCAAGTGCTTCTCTAGGATCTAATTTTTCTCCGTTAACAGTGATGTGTTCAGGAGCTGCACTTTCTTTAACAGAACTATTCTTCTTAATATCCTCGTCACTCATATTCATAAGCTGTATAGCAATATAATCTGAAAATGACAATTTACCGTTTGCTTCAGTTTTGATTATTTCATCATAAGTTATTTCCGGTGACGGTTGTGTTGTTTCAGCATCAACTTGTGTTGTTTGCTCATCACCAATTAAAGAATAAATTAAGTTTGTAATCTTATCCTTTGCATCAGAATTATTTAAAACCAGAGCAAATACAGAACAAGCAATAATAACAACACCAAGGACAATAGCAAGAATTGCCAATGGTTTCTTACCCGCAATCTTTTTATCCTCTTCAGTTATCGCATTTTCAATATCATTAATTTCGATTCCGACACTTCGTTTTCCGGATGCTTTTTCCTTAATAATATCAATCAATTCAAGAGCAGCGTTTTCAATAAACTGAGATTCTGTTTCGTTTTCAGAAATATAAAGCTTTCTTACAAGAGCATTTTCTGTTTCTGCTACTGCAATACAAATGTACTTAATATCACCCGATGTATATACATCACTGATACATGCACCAATATTACCCGCGGATAAATCAAGACTTACTTTTGCAAGTTGCGCTGTATACTCAGTAGGATTAACATCACCCTTATCCTCAACATACGGTGTAAAAACAAAAGCCTTATTAAAATCAGTTACATTATCTCCACAGCTTTTAAGCACTTCTGCATTTCGTGTACCGTTAACTGCAACGAGAGATTCTGTTTCAAGAACAACTTTAACTGCTTCTGAAACCTTTTTTGTATTTTCTATTTTTATTTCAGTTGTTTCAACCGACTCTACAATATCAAGATGTTTATCAAGGTATGGAACAATGCCATCTCTTAAAATAGCATCAATTCTATTATTATCTATCGGAAGAAGAACAAAATATTGTTCTCCGTTTTCCATAGCCAAACCTGAATACAAGCCATCTTCTGAAACAAAAACTGTTGCAGGTTCAGGAAACGCAGAAAAGTCCCTTTTCTGTTTGTCATCAAGTTCAAGATTTTCAATCTTATTAAGAACCGTCGGATCATATACTATTTCAGTTCCGAAAGCCTGTATAAGAGCATTTTTTAATCTAAGATAGTTATTACCATCAACTGCAGTAATAATCAATTCATCATTTTCAAGAGAACTCTGCAACGCTACAAACAATTCTTTAATATCTTCAAATTGTTTAATCCTGATTGTTTCATCAGTATATTTTTTTAAACTGCTTTCTATTCTTGCCTGAAAACGAGTAAATGACATACTCTTGTTAATATTAAGCGATAATATTGTCGTTCTCATATTTCAATATCTCTCTTTCGTAGTGTTTCACGCAAATTATTTGTTAAAAGGATTCTGCATACCCTTGCTATCATACCAAGCCTGAGGATACTTTGGTGACTCGTTCAATGTTGCCGGATCAACATCAACTGATACAATTTCGTTTGAACGCACCATTCTACCCATTACAACAAACTGTGCGCCCTCAAATTCGTTTGAAGGAGTTACCAAACTAACGATTTTATCAGCTGTCTGTACGGAAACATCTGTATTTATAAAGCTTCTGAGTTTTATCTCGTTTATATAACTATTAAATTTTGCATCAGAGTTAAAATCGATTACTTTATAGTTAAATCCACCGTCATACACTGTAT
>JAZNTF010000250.1:0-6188 GCA_045591625.1 Candidatus Fimenecus sp. | reverse complement strand
CTATCACATTTTCTACATTATCATGTTTATTGATTATGTTGAACTCAGCTGGATTAATTTTTGTATATTCACTCAATCTTTTTGAAGTTTCATCAAAAGTTTTTAGAAAATCCATATCACTTATACGCATTGAAGTGTTTTCTTTAGTAGCAACTTTATAGTTCAATTTGGTATTCTTAATAATATCATTTTTCAATTTTCCTTTTTTCTTTTCTGTCACTAAAACCTCTTTAGGTATTGCCATAAACTCAAAGGACGATTCTAAAACTTCTTCTGGTATCCATATTTTGTCGAAAAATAATGATGTTACTTTTGGTCTCACAAAACCCGTAGCTAAAGTTTCGCCTTTTTCATAATTTAATATTTGAGACATTTCATTCACCTTTTTAATAATTAATTTCAAAAACATTTTCTTACAACAAAATACTATACTAATCATTTACTATAGGGTTGTATACATTTTCGTCTGAACATTTTATATCATCTTATTCCGTAGAAAAAATATACTTATTCTATCACTCTTGCTACATTTTCTCTTGTATTCATAATAAACATATATACTTGTTTATTCTATGTACACTTTATTAGTAAATGTTGGATTTAACAATTCTAATATCATTTAATCATTACAATAAAAATTATTGGACCAATTTTATAGAAGGCTGATAGGTTAATCCTCCTATCAGCCTTCTATTTTATACATTTATCTTACGTATATATCAAAACTTTATTTAATTCCACAAAGCTGATATTTTGGAAGGGACTTTAATATTTTTTTTGTTATTTAAAACATACTCTATTCCTACTCCATAGTTATCAGCCAAAGTTTCAACAAAAGAAATCATTGCCTCACGATTCAAATTACAATATTTAAAATCATAAAGAATATCTCTCATTCTTTCATCAGAAATATATTCAAAATTTTTTCCAGGCTTCAAATTTTCAAAGACACCCCTAATTGTCGCCATAATTAAAAACAAAGAGAACATCTCATTAGGACAATTGTAAATCGATGAATTTGAATCAACAACCATAAAAGGCTTTAAAGTATTAATCCAAAAACATTCAATAGCTATATACTTATACTCACAAGGTTCTGTCAATTCATGAAAAACTTTGTAATAATGCTTCCTCTTGTCATGTCTGGTAATAACCTCATAAAGATTAAATTCATGCACATAGTATTCTAAATTTTCTTCGCCATTCATCTTTAAAAACTCAACCCATAACTCTAATAAAGACTGATATCTTTTATTAAATTTCTCGGGAGCTAACGGAGTATACACTTCACTAGAAACTTGTAAATTTTGCTCATTAGGCATCATCTATTGTCCTCCAAACTAGGAATCTTAAATCCATCTTTTTTAAGAAGTTCTACACCTTTATGAACAATATTCTCATAACCAGCATACCCTCTGTCAATTTCCAAATCCAAAGATGAGTCCTCTCTTGAAAAAGTCAACGTTGTATTTGAAAGAGCTCTTTTGGATATCTCTTGAAAATCTTCGTACTTTTTATTAGAAATACCATATGTCTTTTTAACAATCATCTTTTCATTTAATTTATTGCTAATTAAAAGAGCCGCAATAACAGTCATCCCTAAAACAATAGCAACAATAATCAAAGAAATAATATCAACAGATAAATTCATAAAAATCAGGTAAAAACACCTTTCCTCCATTCATAAAATTTTATACACTTCTTGCTTTTGCCAATTTATTTTTATGTTTCTTTGACATATACCTACACACATCGACCAAAGAAACAACTGGTGCATATAGCCCCACACAAAAGAAAAGATAATATGCCGACTTTATATCGTTGATCTTAACTGTATCGGTTACAACAAGTATTATTCCAACAAGAGTTCCAATTGCAATAACAGCATAAAGTAAAATACCGATAAAAAGAACATTGTAAATTACTGGTTTTTTTGTCTCTCTCTCATCGTCATACCTTGATACATAATCATAAGAGCAACTTGCAAAAAACGACATAAGGGTAAGTGCGGCTGCAACAAAAGTTTTTATATTTCCACCAGAAACTGCAACGAGATCAATAACCATATATGTTACAGGAATAATTGCAGAAATTATTAAATACACAAAAGCATCAAAAGCACCTTTAAAAATGTAAGAGTCTGTTGATTGCTTCATAACCATTCACTTTCCATATAAATATATAATATATACTCGTTGAGTATATCACTTTTAATATTTATATGTCAAGTTTTTTCAGAAAAAAACGATTGAAAACGATAAAATCCAACAAATTGTTACGAATCTATATCCATTATTCCCTTAAAAATTTCAACCGATTCAAATAAACCTCTATTTAACAAAGTTTTCTTTTACATATTATTCGAAATCCAAAAAAATAACACAAAAGAATTCTGTATGACTATATTATACCACATTAATTTTAAAAAATCTATAAATATTTCTGTCCTATAATTGGAAAAATTTATCATTCTAAACACTTGTATTTTTTCTCATATGCATCAACCACATCAGGTTCACAATCAACGACTTCATTATCGTGATGGTCCATATCAAGAAGTGCATTAAGTTCTGCTAATCTTTCCATTTTTAGTGAAAGTTCTTCTTCCTGTGAAAATGGTCTTTCAACCTCGGCTTTTGCATTTTCAAGCTGGACTTTTGTATCAACAAGTCTTTCTTCACAAGCCTTTAATTTTTCAGACATAGAAGATATAAGGTTGTCAAGACGAGTAATATTACCGTAAATATCAGCACCGAGAGATACTGAATGCCTGAGTGTTCCTACAAGAGTTAAGATATATTCTTTGTTAAAACTATCAAATGAAAGTTCCATGGCAAAGCCACGATATGAACCGATTGCTTTAGGGTCAGGTGAAGTCATCGCTTTACAAGCCACCAATATAGCAGAACCTGCACTTTTCTTTTCGTCATAGGTAACATCTTCAACAACCATAGTTGAAAAGTTATCAGCGTTAAGAAAGGTGTTTCCTTTTGCCCTTTCAATATCAGTTTTATAACCTTCTATTCGTTCTTCACCCTTTTTTATCTGTTGTGGATAATATTTAATAATTTTGTCCTCAAGGCTATATCTCTGACTTAAATGGTTTTGCTTCAATAGTTTGAGCTTTGAAACTGCAACATCTAAATCCATCTTTTCTTTTATATACGGATTACCTGTGGCAAGAGCTTTAATCTCGGCATAAGATAACGCCTGCTCGTCAACATCTTCTGCTGAACGCACAGGCGATTTTGATGTCATAATCTGACCTATAAACTTTTGCTTGTTTTCAACCAACTGATAAAGATACGCATCAAATGTCTGCTCTGTAACATAACTGTAAATCTCTACTTCAGGATTCTCGTTACCTTGTCGTACAATTCGTCCCTCACGCTGTTGTAAATCTGCTGGTCTCCAAGGGCAATCTGTATGGTGAATTGCTATGAGCTTTTGTTGCACATTAGTACCTGCACCCATTTTAGCTGTACTACCCAAAAGGACACGAACCTGACCTGAACGAACTTTACCAAAGAGTTCTTTTTTCTTTGTTTCATTATCTGCATTATGAATAAAGGCTATTTCATTTTCGGGAACACCTCTCGCAATAAGTTTCTTTTTGATGTCATCATAAACATTAAACTTACCATCATTATGAGGAGTAGATAAGTCACAGAAAATAAGCTGTGTAGATTTATGCGAAGTTGTCCGCTCCCAAATGTCATAAACATTATCCACACAAGCCGCAACTTTACTATTCGGGTCATCGGGTAACATCTCGTTATATAGTCTTTGGTCAAGTGCTAATTTTCTACCGTCATTGGTAATAAGAAGCATATTATCAACACTTGAGTCAACCATTTTATTTCTTACCTTGTCGGCTCGTTCTGAAAGAGATTCAACAATATTCTTTTGGTGTTCTGTAGGTTTAACTGCAATATTACGAAAATTTGCTTTTGGAACTGGAAGATTAAGCATATCTGCCGTCTGTATATCTGCAACTTGCCTGAACATCATCATAAGTTCTGGAAGGTTATAGAACTTAGCAAATCGTGTTTTTGCTCTGTATCCTGTACCTTCGGGAGCAAGTTCAATCGCAGTAACAGTTTCACCAAAGGTTGATGCCCAAGAGTCGAAATGCTGTAAATGCTTATCTTCCAAAGCTTCATACTGAAGGTATCTCTGCATTGTATAAAGTTCTACCATTGAGTTAGAAACAGGAGTACCTGTTGCAAAGATAACACCTTTATTTCCAGTTACTTCATCAAGATATCTACATTTCATATAAAGGTCAGAAGATTTTTGTGCTTCTGTCTGTGCTATACCACCCACGTTCCTCATTTTTGTATATAAAAAGAGGTTTTTAAAGTTGTGAGCCTCATCAACAAAGAGCCTGTCAACACCAAGTTCTTCAAAGGTTACAACATCGTCTTTTCGGCTTTGGTCATTAAGTTTATCAAGTTTTGTTTGCAAAGATTTCTTTGTTTTTTCAAGTTGTTTAACAGTCAATTTTTCTCCTCGGTCAAATTTAATTTGTGCAACACCGAGAGTAATTTCATCAATCTGTTGTTGAAGCATATATCTCTGTCTTTCAATACTTATGGGGATTTTCTCAAACTGTGAGTGACCTATAATAATCGCATCGTAATCACCCGTAGCAATTCGAGCACAGAACTTTTTACGATTTTTTGTTTCAAAGTCTTTCTTTGTAGCAACAAGAATATTGGCTGACGGGTATAACTGCAAATATTCAGATGCCCACTGCTCTGTAAGATGGTTAGGCACTACGATAAGGGATTTATTGCAGAGACCGAGCCTTTTGCTTTCCTGTGCTGCAGCAACCATAGTAAAAGTTTTACCAGCACCAACTACATGAGCAAGAAGTGAATTACCTCCATACATAATTCTTGCAACTGCATTTATCTGATGAGGTCGCAATGATATTTCAGGGTTCATCCCCGAAAACGTGATATGACTTCCATCATACTCACGGGCACGCATAGAATTGAATAAATCGTTATATATTCTTACAAGTCTTTCTCTTCGGTCAGGGTCTTTCCAAATCCAATCCTGAAAGGCTTGTTTTATCATTTCTTGCTTTCCCTGAGCTATCGCAGTTTCTTTTTTGTTAAGAACTGGCTTTCTGTTACCTTGCTCATCTTCTACATAATCAAAGATACGAACATCTTTAAGATTGAGGGTGTCTTCAATAATTTTATACGCATTTATTCTATTTGTTCCGTAGGTATTATTTGCAACAACATTAGTTCTGTCATAAGTCTTATTAGCAATATTCCATTCACCTGTAAGCTCGGTATATTTAATCTTAATATTCCATTGAGCATATTTAGGTGTCTGCAAAATCTCAAACACGAACTTTTCAATATCTTCAGATGGTAGCCATGTTGCACCTAAACGAACTGAAATCTCACTTGCTGTCAAATCTTTAGGCTGAACCTTTTCGAGCATTTCAACATTGATGTTATAATCATCGGGATAAAGCTCTGCTGTTCGTCTTGCAAGTTCAAGTTTTTTTCTTACATTACCTGAAAGATATTCATCTGCAGGGAGATACCGCTCATCATTATTGTGTTCTGATGTGTATTCAGGGTTTAAGAAAATTACACCTTTGAGTTCTTCAAAGAGTTCCTGTTCTGTCTTCCCCGTAAGTTCACACATAAAGTCCATATCAACCCTTGCTTTTTCACCTATTGAAACAGCGAGTGCTTCACTTGCAGTTGAAACAGACGTTACCTTAATATGAGGCTTGATAGTCCTCTTGGTAAACATATCTGCTTTGCGTTCTAATTCACCATTTTCACCGAGAACTTCAAGTGAGCAAAGAAGACAATATGAACTGTCATCAGCAAAGGCTAATCTGTTGGCTCTTGCATTAAGAAGTCCGTATTTCTTTGTAAAATCGTCATATAAGATGTTTAATCTTTCCTGTGCAGACTTGATTGAACTGTCAGGGTAATCGTCCGTTTGAAGTCGTATAAGCTCTCTTACACAATCACGGATTTTAATCATACCCTTAATTCTGTTTTCGCCAGTTGCAGAAACATCAACAGGGTTCATTCTGCTGTTCTGACGATAGTAAATCTTATCTTCAACAACAGTAAAACTAAAATTCTTAACATTCGGGTCTGCCGGAACTGAATTGTCTTCAACCTCACCGATTTCCGAAATATCAA
>JAZNTF010000249.1:0-4195 GCA_045591625.1 Candidatus Fimenecus sp. | reverse complement strand
GCATTTTTATCATCTTCAAAGCGGCCACCAACTATGAGTTCTTTAACATCATCGTCATTAATATCTGTCAATGAATAGCAAATCTCATAATTCTCGGATTCCTTAAATTTATCGATAAGCTTATTACTGAGAGTATTTTCATCGTCCTCTTCCCCTGCCATTACAAGCTTATATCTTTCAACGATTTCGTTGTATGAATCAGGAAGGTTATTTCCACTCTTACCGATAACATAACCAAGTATGCCACCTATTCCAAGCACAATTGAAAATGCCACTACAACAGCAATTGCACCAAGAATGATAGTTTTTTTGTTCATAGGTTTTTTAGCTTTTGTCTGTGCTCCACTATTAACAGCAACCTGATTTGGTGCACAGTTTGGGCAAGTGCCGGTTGTCTGATTAATTTGTGAGCCACATTTATCACAGAATTGATTCATATTCCCCATCCTTTTTACCTAAAATTATATATAAAATATATCACATCACATCTCAAATAACAAGTATAATCAACAAATTAACAAACTCTCAATAACAATTGTCATTTCAATATTTCGCCACATATTCATCAAAAAACAGCGGGGTCAAAAGCCCCGCCATCTTATGAAAATTAAATTTTCAAAAATCACTATTAATTTAATACCATTGTTCCATCACGATAATAACTAGTTCCATTTAATCTCAAATCATCTTCAGATGGAAAATACCAAAAATACTCGTCGTTGTCGTGTTCCTTATGAAATTCGTCAAAAGACAAACTACTCCATACATATTTATCACGAGTCCATGGAAAATTTATTATTAATGTTTTGTCATCGGTAATTTTATACGTCCCAGGATTATTCTTATCACCAAAAAAGTAACATTTCCCGTTTGCCTCAAATGTATACTCATTCATCACACCCCAACTGCCTACTATACTTTTTCTAAGCTGTGCTGCAGTCATGGTTCCTGAATTTGATGGTGTTTGACTCTTAGTCGTTGTTTCAGGTTGCCTTGTAGTTGTTTCAGTTGTTGTTTCAGTAGTTGTAGCTTCAAAGTCAACAAACATATTGAAATCTTTAATCTTCCAATAGTCACCATATTTTTCGTGAGTGGCTGGTTTTACAACAAAATATCCCTTATCTGTGCTTTGACTATTTATTACTGTATCATAAGATGTTGTATATGTAAATTCTATCTTGAAATAACCATCATCCAACTTCGATTGCGAATCTATAACTAAATTATGCAAATTAACAGGTTCCTGGTTTTCTCCTCCCGTCGCACTGATACAATAATATTTACCACTATCAAAATAATACTTTACATCATCCGATGAGCTTTCCGAAATATTCAAACCATAAACATCATTTAAGATAAACAATATTTCCTGTGCATCATATTCCATATAAAAATATCTATTCGTTTCATTAGTAACCCGTTTAGGTTCAGTGTCAAAATAGTGTCTGTATACTGAAAATCCGAAAAAGTGACAATTTGTTAAACTATACACATCAGACGTATATTTTTGGATATAAAAAAGTTCTTCGTATGAATCGGATAAAAACTTTTCAAAGGATTTTATCTGTGCTTCTGTCAAAGCTGTTGCATTGTCATCCTTTTCTTTTACATCCTCTTCTATGACAACTTTAACCCATTCAAGGTCAAGCTCTTCGCCTTCGTATTTGTTATCGGCTTCGTCGAAGGCTTCCTGACTTATTTCAACCTTGTCACCGTCGTTTACTTCGTAGTATGTTGAATCTTCATAAAGATATTCTTCATCCTTTTCAACTTCCCATTGATTTTCAGGAAGCTTGAGATATTCAAAGTGTGATGTTTCTTCTTTTTCTTCAGAAACTTTGATTACCTCGTTATAAATAACTATTTCTGTATCATCATTGAAATTTGCTACATTGAAAAGTTGTACTGCATTTTCCTCTTCATCCATTGTAAAAACATCATAGATTTCAACACTCTCGCTACCCTTTTCACTGCCACCAACAATAAGTTCCTTTGTCTCATCGTCGTTAATATCAATATAAGAATAGCTGATTTCATAGTCATCTGACTCTCTAATTTTATTGACGAGAGCACCACTCAACTGATTTCCGTCTGAATTCTCATCAATTAATATCTGTTTATACATTTCCACGACCTGACTATATGCATTCGGCAAGGAATTTTTTCCTCTGCCTATCAGATATCCACCAACGCCAAAAATTCCGAGAAGGATTGAAATAGCCACAACAATAGCAACAATTGTGATTATTTTTTTCTTTTTATCCTCTGAACCATTACCGTTTGTCGACACATTATTATGCCAGTCTGATATATTCCCGTTATAAATACCCGTCTTTGCATCCGTACAATTAGGACAAATGCCTGTTTTGGAATCTAATACTGAACCACATATACTACAAAATTTTTTCATATTTTTCACCTGTTTTGGTTAATCCTCGAATACAATATACACTTTGTCATCCTTACCGATTTCTTTAAATTTCCAGTAGTTACCATATTTTTCATGTTTAAGTGGTTTAACGATGTAATAACCTTCTTCACCTTTTGTTACATCACCGGTACCATATTCGTATACTACATAATTTAAATTTAATTTGAAATAACCATCTGCTACCGGTTCATAAGAATCTACAGAAAATTCTACTGTTGAGAAGTCAGTAAACATCGGTCTTATTGTATAATAGAACTTATCTCCACTAAAATAGAAACGCTCACTTCTGAGTTCTTTAGTAGCATTATATCCAAACACATCATTCAGAATAAACAACACCTTATCTGCATCAAACTCATAAGTTATATTCGAATATGGTCCACCTGTTTCTGAATATTTTTCCTTGTAATCGTCAGGGAAATAGTGGTCAAACATAGTACGGTCCGGAGTAGACCAAAATGATGCACAAATATATGTATTGACAATATAATCTATTCCTGTACTTTTTTCGTTATAATTGGTATTAGAAAACAAACTTTCATTCATAAGCTTTTCAAACGACTTGATTTGCTCATCAGTCAATGTAGGCAATTCTGTTTCCGGTTCGGTTGTCGTTACATCGGCTTCCGTCTTATTTTCCGTTGTTAATTCGGTTGTTGATTCTTCTGAATCCTTATCTCCACTACCAACTGCAAAAAATGTAAATGTAGCTAAAACCACCAACGACATTATGATTGCTAAAATCTTTTTCATATTCCCCATCCTCTTCTGACATAAGCTTAAAATTATTATAAAATTAACTTTCCGTAATTAAAAATCTAGTTCTTCCGGTTTGTATATTTTTTGGTATCTTTCCTCTTTCTGACACATTAATTTACCACCAGAGTACTCTCCGTCAACTTCAGTCAAGTCAAAAGGTAAATTTTCACAACACATTACCTCACCATTATTCCATGTAAAGAAATGAGACCACGCACCTTCTGCATTAACATTACCAGGATAACAAATTCCAGCGCCTATCAAAAACTGAGGTGTACCATCGTCAAGCATTCTAAATGCAATTGTATAAAGCCAATGTTCTTCATATAAAACCCTACTATCATTTTCTTTCAGCCATTGTTTTATATCTTGTTTAAAATCATTTTCTGTAACATCTGCCATTTTATAAGCTTCTTCTATGGTTACTTCCTTACCTGTATATTTATCATAAACACAAGAATAAACATCTCCGTATGTTCCATAAGATGGATAAGGATTATGCAAATATGTTAAATTGAGATATCGTTCCGTTGCTGTTGGTATAGCAACAGTCTCGCACCACCAACCATCACCATTTGCAACAAATTCCTTATACATAGAATCATAATCATCCTGCATTTTCTTATTAATTCTATTAATTTCTTCAGTCTCTTCACCAAAAATTTGAGGAATTTCTATAATACTGGTTTCACCATAGCTATTTTTTTCATTACATCTCAATTTCACGTCAATATATGCTTGGGAATCGATGTTCAACTCGGTAGTTTCTGTTTCTTTTTCCTTTTTATCTTCTTCGAGAACGACTTTTACCCATTCAAGGTCGAGTTCTTTGCCTTCGTATTTCTCGTCTGCCTCTTCGAAAGCTTCTTCACTGATTTCAATCTTTTCTTCTTCGATTACTTCAAAATATTTTTCGTCTTCGTAAAGGTATTCTTCATCCTTTTCAACTTCCCATTGATTTTCAGGAAGCTTGAGGTATTCGAAGTGTGATGTTTCTTCTTTTTC